>CAITUB010000256.1 GCA_903895515.1 uncultured Acidimicrobium sp.
CAGATGGGCGCTGTGCTCGGTGGAGCGCTCATGATTGCCGTGCACGACATTACGGAAAGCAGCGGAAAAGTTGTGAGTTACTCGTACGGATTGCTGATTGGCGTAGTTGCCACCATCGCGGCAATCATTACTGCGAGCTTGGTTCGTTCAACCGAAAACTAAAGGGTAGATGTGATGGCCATAATTTCGGCCGCAACCTGATCTGCCAAGTCATCCTTAGGCATTGCAATCTGCATTTGCATCATCTTGGTCATGTCGCCTTCGACCTTGACTTTGCCCGACAAAAACGCCTGCATGCCTGCCTGTGGGTCTTGTTCAAGAAAGATTGCTCGGGCGGTTGCGTAATCGGTGGTCACCGTGAGGTCTGGGGAATCGAGATGGCCCAAGTCCATTACAAGTTCGCCTGATGACGTATCAATATGGCTGTGAATGACTCCATCGCCAAATGGCACGTTCTTCACCACTTGATTCATGCGAATTGACACGGGAATCTTTGGCGCTTGGCCTTCAAACTTGGTGCGAATAAGACGCGCTTCGGCGATCCATTCAGGGGAGAGAAACGGGTTTGGCACGTGAGGCAGGTTAGTTGTTTGCTGCGCGAATTGCATCTCGTGTGTCAATTGCAACAGCACGACTGGCCTGAGCGAAGTCTTCACCACTGCTGGCGTATAACACTGCACGCGATGAATTGATGATGAGACCTGTTCCTTCATCATTGCCTCCCGCGCGAACGGCTGAAACGATGTCGCCACCTTGTGCGCCAATTCCCGGAACGAGGAACGGCATGTCGCCAACAATGCCACGTACTTCTGCAAGTTCCTGCGGGTATGTTGCGCCCATCACAAGCGCGGTGTCACCGATGTCGCGCCACTTTGAGGCTGCAGCTATTGCAACATGCTTATACAGCGATGTTCCATTCACCATTTTCGACTGAAACTCTCCGCTGCCACTGTTGGAAGTACGGCACAGCACGATGGTTCCCTTGCCTGCAGTTTGCAGAAATGGCATGAGTGAATCGGTGCCCAAATATGGGTTAACGGTGACAGCGTCTGCTTGATAGCGCTCGAATGCTTCTCGTGCGTATAACGCAGCGGTGTCGCCAATGTCTCCACGTTTGGCATCCAGAATTAACACCACGTGTGGGTATTGCGTACGAATGTGGTCGCACACTGCCTGCAGTTGTGCTTCTGCACCAACAGCAGCGAAGTAGGCAATTTGTGGTTTGAATGCACACACTGCGTCGGCGGTTGCGTCAACAATGTCGATGCAGAACTTTTGAATGCCGAGCGGATCGTTCTTGAGGTGTGCAGGAAGTTTGTTGACGTCTGGGTCTAGTCCGACGCACAGTGCTGAATCAGATTTCGCCCAGGCGGCATCGAGCTTCGAATAGAAGGACATGTTCGGGTTCAGTCAGCGATCGATATAGCGCCGGTAGGGCAGAGTTCTTCAGCAGCAGTTACCTGCGAACGAAGTTCTTCGCCTGGTTCTTCTTGAAGGATGTGCAGCATTCCGTCGTCGCGAATTTCAAACACAGTCGGAGCTTGGTGCACGCATCCGCCAGTTGACGCGCACATGTCGAAATCTACGGTTACGCGCATGCCTCAACAGTAGTTGAAGGACTATTTATGTTTGCGAGTTGACTCATGGCGTTGAAACGCGCTGAGCACTGCACGCAGTGAAGCCGTAATGGTGTTTGGGTCGATGCCCACGCCCCAGCGGTTGTGGCCGCTGTCGTCGCCGGTTTCAACATAAGCAACTGCAGTGGCTTGCGAACCCTGACCGAGCGCGTGCTCGGTGTAGTCCTTCACGTCAAGATGTCCGCTGAACTGACCGCGAATGGCATGCACGAATGCATCGATAGGGCCGTTGCCTTTACCAATGAATGTTTGTCGGGTGCCGTTGATATCAATTTGCGCAGAAATCTCGGTATGACCCGAGACCGATTCGCTCTTCAGTTCATGGCTGATCAAGTTGTAGGTAGGAACCTCAGGGAGATATTCGTGTTTGAATGCATCCCACAACATCATCGGGCTGATTTCAGTTCCCGAGTCTTCAGTGATGTGCTGAATGTTTTGCGAAAATTCAATTTGCAAGCGTCGGGGAAGATCGAAACCGTGTTCGGCCTTCATGATGTACGCAACGCCACCCTTGCCCGACTGGCTGTTCACGCGAACGACTGATTCATACGTGCGGCCAACATGCTTTGGGTCAAGCGGCAAGTAGGGAACACCC
>CAITUB010000257.1 GCA_903895515.1 uncultured Acidimicrobium sp.
ACGTTGGTAGCAAGTGCACCAACGACTGCAGGAACATCGAACTTTGGATCATGGGTCAAAATGCACACGGCATCGCGTTGCGTAAGTTGTGCGCCGCGTTCTGCAAACAGTGGCGCCGGCCACGTGACCAACACTTCGTCGGCCATAGGGAAGCGGCGCTTTGTTGCAAACACTTCGCGCGCGTCACACACCAACACGTGGTAGCCCAACACTTTGGCAACGCGGGCAAGAGCAGAAGTGAAATCAACTGCGCCAAAAATCACCATGGTTGGTGGTGGAGAGAATGCATCAATGAACACTCGAACCGTTGGGGTGTTCACTAAGTCTTCTGGAGTTGTTTGACCCTCTGGCCCGTAGTGGCGAACGCTGGTTCTGCCAGCTTCAAGTTCGCCTTGCGTGTCGCGTGCAACCACCCTGTCGAGCTCTGCGTTGCCCAATGTTCCTTGGGCGGCATCATCTGGAGTAACGAGCAGCATTGCACCAATGTTTGGTCCATCGATAACGGTTGCAAGTGCAACTGGCTTATTGGCACGCGTGCGCTCGGAAAAAAGTTGGTACAGCGACATGATCAATTACCAGGTGAGCGGCTGAATGAACAGGTGAATAATTCCGCCACAGGTGAGCCCAACTGCAAATGCTTCGTCATCTGAATAACCAAACTTCACCAACTTCGGTTGCTTGTCGCCATTCAAGATTGCAAGTGCTTCAGCAACCACTGCGCCTTCAACGCACCCACCACTGACCGAACCAATCACTTCGCCGTCTTCATTGACAGCCATAGCTGCACCAGGATCGCGCGGCCCAGAGCCTTCAATGTCGACAACGCGTGCAAGAGCAATCTGTTTGCCCTGCGCCTTCCAGCGGTCGAGATCGTTCAGCAGTTCGCGCATAGTTCCAGTCAATCGGCAGAAATGACACGTGTGAGGCGTTCCATGGCTTCAAGTGAGTGGCCTTCAACGAATTCGTCAATGTAGGGCAGTGCTGCGGCCATGCCTTTGGCAAGTGGCGCATAGCCAGGCGTGACTTTTAGCGGGTTTACCCAAATAAGTCGATGCGACACTCGTTGTAGACGTTTCATTTGTTCGCCTAACAGTTCGGGGTTGCCTCTGTCCCAACCATCAGACAACACGATGACGATTGCTCCACGTGCCATTCCGCGCACACCCCAGGTGTCGTTGAACTTGCGCAAGCTTTCGCCAAGTCGCGTTCCGCCGCTCCAGTCGGGAACTTGCTCTGCTGCGCGCTTAATGGCTTTGTCGGGGTCGCGGCTGCGCAATTCTTTTGTCAGTCGCGTGAGGCGTGTGCTGAACGCAAAGGCTTCAACGCGTTGTCTGCCGGCAACTGCTGCGTGCATGAAACGAAGGAGTGCACGTGCGTATGGCTCCATGCTTCCCGAAATGTCGAGCAGCACCACAATGCGGCGCAAGCGGTCGCTCGGTTCTTTCCAATGTAAGCGCATTGGCTCGCCGCCGTTGCTGATTGATGCACGAACGGTGCGTCGCAGATCGTGACGCGATCCGTTTCGCTTTGCCGTAGTTAAACGAAGCGAACGGCGAGGTGGGCCCGCGAAACGCAGTGCTTGCATCAGGCGTTGTGCCTCTGCGAGTTCGTCGTCGTCGTATTGGGCAAAGTCTTTTTTGCGCAATGCCTCAGAAGCAGAAAACCGCAAATGGATTGACGGGTTTGAGTCGTATTCGCCTGCGTTTGGATCGCTTTCGGTTTCGTCATCAATAAGCAATGAAACTTTTCGTGGTGGCAGTTCTTCGTCTGTTTCACCACTGGTGCGGTGTTCCCAAAACACAGCAAACGCGCGGTCAAACAGTTGATGGTCTTCTGGTCTGCGCACCAACGTGCTGCGACCAGCCCAGAACACGTCGCTACGTGATTCAAGCGACACCACATCGAGGGCATTGACGAATGTCAAGACTGAATCGAGCGGTACTTGTAAACCGACACCGCGCAGAACTCGCGCGAATGACACTGCCATTTCTTCTGGCGAAGAGGCAATTGCGGTGGTCATGAATTATCCGTGCAGCAGACCGCGATCGAATGCCTGAGCAACGATTTTG
>CAITUB010000258.1 GCA_903895515.1 uncultured Acidimicrobium sp.
GCAACAATTGGACCAAATGTCGAGTGCGGTGCAGAACATGTCACCAGAACAAATGGCGCGCACGAAAGACATGATGGCCGGTTTGAACGAAATGTTGGAACGTCGCAAAAATGGCGAGGACCCCCAGTTCGAACAGTTCATGGAAAAGTTCGGTGATTTTTTTCCGGAGAATCCGCAATCGCTTGACGAATTACTTGAGCACATGGCACAACGAATGGCGATGGCACAAGCCATGTTGAATTCAATGACACCAGAGCAGCGTGCACAACTACAACAACTCTCTGAGCAGTTGCTTGAAGACATGGATCTGCGTTGGCAAATGGATCAGTTGTCACAAAACTTGCAAGGAATGTTTCCCCAAGCCGGGTGGAACAAGGAGTACGACTTTTCGGGTCAAGAGCCAATGGGCTTCCAACAAGCCATGCAATCCATGCAGGACTTGTCGGACCTGGATCAGCTCGAAAACCTCATGAAAAACGCCAGTAATCCAGCTTCTTTGGCCGAGGCCGACATGGACAAAGTGCGGGATCTCTTGGGCGACGATGCGGCCAAATCGCTTGACCAACTGTCGAAGTTGACCAAGATGATGCAGGATGCCGGCCTCATCGATCAGCGCGAGGGGCGTATGCAACTCACGCCGAGGGCTATCCGCAAACTTGGCGCCAACGCGCTTCGTGAACTGTTTGGCAAGTTGCGCAAAGACATGGTTGGCCAACACAAAATTGATGCAACTGGCATCGGTCACGAACGCGCAAACGACACAAAGCCATACGAATTTGGAGATCCGTTTCGACTCGACCTTCATGGAACCCTGCGTAACGCATTACGACGAAATGGTTCCGGGTTGCCAATCGGTTTATCGCCAGAAGATTTTGAAATTGAGCGCACTGAACATTCCACTCGTTCATCAACCGTGTTGTTGTTAGACCTGTCGCTCAGCATGCCAATGCGCGACAATTTCTTGCCTGCCAAGAAGGTGGCGATGGCCTCGCATCACCTCATTTCGTCCCAATTTCCAAGGGATTATTTAGGTGTCGTGGGCTTTGGCGAAATCGCTCGTGAATTGAAACCGGAGAGCATTCCTGAAGTTTCGTGGGACTTTGCATACGGCACAAACATGCATCACGCGTTCACGCTTGCACGAAAGATGTTGTCGAGGCAGACGGGCACCAAACAAATCATCATGATCACCGATGGAGAGCCCACTGCTCACATCATGCCAAGCGGCGAAATCTTCTTTAATTACCCTCCCGTTCATGAAACCGTGGAGGCAACATTGCGAGAAGTGAAACGTTGCACAAAGGAACAAATTCGCATCAATACCTTCATGCTTGATGCCGATAATGGTCTACGCAGGTTCATTGAACAGCTCACAAAGATCAACAAAGGCAAGGCTTTTTTCACTACTCCAGACAATTTGGGCGACTATGTGCTCGTCGATTTCTTGGATCACAAACGCACCATGGCGGGTCGTCGCTAGGGAGTGCTCAAGTCGCAAAACCGTGTGTATTTGCATTTTCCCCATATCTTTGCCACAATGACACCGTTGTAATTACCTCGGTGTAGGCGCGTCATCGCGACTGTTCGAGGAACTAGGGAGGAAAAATTCGTGGAAGAAGATCACATCATTTTGAGCGCAGACCGTGCGTGGCAAGACCAAGCAAACTGCCTCGGTGTAGATCCAGACCTGTTCTTCCCAGAGCGTGGTGCTTCAACTCGTGAAGCAAAAGAAGTGTGTCGCGGTTGTGTGGTTCGTGGCGAATGCCTCGAATACGCATTAGCAAACGGCGAAAAGTTTGGTATCTGGGGCGGACTCTCCGAGCGCGAACGTCGTCGTTTGCGTCGCCAGCGCGCACAAGCAACGCGCAACACTGCAACAGCGTAATTTTTCGCGCTCGTTCGTTTTAACTCTGCAACGCTCTGTTGCGTTGCGCAAGTTTCCACTCGATTGTTTTCTCATTTGAAAGATCGAGTTCAGCCCACCTGGTTCGCGGAATTTCTGCAAGCACTCGTGCAGGAACTAACCCAACAAGTTCTGCGCGATCAATAGGTGCGAGTGTGGCAACAGCGTCGTAAACAGCCATTGGGCCAGTGATTTCAGGGGCAATCAGGTTCATGCTCACCTGTGCACTTGGGCCAACTTGTAACCCGAGTGTGCGTAC
>CAITUB010000259.1 GCA_903895515.1 uncultured Acidimicrobium sp.
CGAGTCATACACCCAGAAACGAGCTTTTGCGTTTGGCAACGTATTAATTGGAACCCAACGACGTTCGTTGTTGTAGTCAACAAGCGTTGAGTGGCGCTGACTAAACGTACCGCGACGAGCGTCTTCGCCCATTAAACGAACCGGCGTTCCTTCAACAACCAGTGAACCAAATGCCAATGCTTCGGCGGTTGCCCAGTCCACATCTTGTTGTGTTTGGTAATTCTGCGCGCGCAATTGGAACTGCTTAAACAGTTTTGGATGCGGCGCAAAGTCTTCCGGGTATTCGGTGAGGTGATTGAAAATGCCATCCAAGATTGCACGGTCAACACCCGTTGCCACGTGTGGCACCACACCAATTGGTTTTGGCGGAGGTGGAACCTTGATTGGTTCTGGCTTACCTGCACGCGCAATGTCGAGTGCACCCTGCAATTTGCCTTGGTAGTCGGCAAGCGATTGCTCAGCTTCTTCAAGCGTGATGTCGCCGCGCTTCACCAACGTTTCTACATACAGCTTGCGAACGCTGCGGCGCTCTGCAATTGCCTTGTACATCAGCGGTTGGGTGTAGCTCGGGTCGTCACCTTCGTTGTGACCATGGCGGCGGTAGCAAATGAGGTCGATGACCACGTCTTTGTGGAACTGCTGGCGGTAGTCGAATGCCAAACGTGCAACGCGCACGCAAGCTTCTGGGTCGTCTGCGTTCACATGGAAAATTGGTGCCTGCACAGTTTTCGCAACATCGCTTGGGTACTTCGATGAACGCGCGTATTGCGGCGACGTAGTGAAACCAATTTGGTTGTTGATAATTACGTGAATAGTTCCGCCAATGCGATATCCACTGGTGTCGCTCATTGCGAAACCTTCGGCAACAACGCCTTGACCAGCAAACGCGGCGTCACCGTGCATCATGATTGGCAACACGCTGTACGCCAATGGCGGATCAATTGCGTCTTGCGCGGCGCGAGTCATTCCAAAAATGATTGGTCCAACGGTTTCAAGGTGACTTGGGTTAGCCGACAACTCAATTGGCAACTGCGCACCCTTTGGCGAGACGTACGTGCCCACTGCGCCAAGGTGATACTTCACGTCGCCTGAACCCTGCACCGATGCTGGATCTACATAGTCTTCAAACTCTTCAAAAATATCTTGCGGGTTTTTGCCCATGATGTTGGCAAGCACATTGAGACGACCACGGTGCATTGAACCCAACACAGCCGAATCCATGCCGCCGTCTGCAGCTGCAGTCAAAATGGTGTCAAGCATTGGAATTGCCGACTCAGCGCCTTCCAAACCAAAACGCTTTGTTCCCACATATTTTGTGGCCAAAAACTTCTCAAAAGCCTCGGCGTCATTGAGTCGTTCGAGCACGCGACGCTTGTCGACCTTGAAATTGAAAACTCCATGGCCTTCAACGCGCTCTTGTATCCAACGCTGTTCGTCGGTGGAGTGAATGTGCATGTATTCAATTCCGATGGTGCGGCAATATGCGTCACGCAATACTCCAAGCAAGTCGCCAAGTGATGACTTACGAACTCCGCCTACGCCACCAGTAAGGAACTGACGATCCAAGTCCCAAATGGTGAGGCCATATGTTGCCGGGTCGAGTTCCTTTGGCATCTGTGGTTCTTGCCAACGAAGCGGATCGAGGTCGGCAATGAGGTGACCACGCACGCGGTGCACGCGAATTAGCGTCGCAACTTGCATTTGCTTGTGCAGCATTTCGTCTTCGGAATCGAGCAAGTTGCTGTCTTGATGCCACTGCACTGCTTCGTATGGAACTCCGAGGCTTTGGAAGAGGTCGTGATAAAAGTTGTGCTGACCAATGAGCAGTTCGTGCACATACTTCAAGAACATGCCGCTTTCGGCACCTTGAATAATGCGGTGGTCGTATGTGCTGGTGATGGTGACTACTTTTGACACACCAAGACGAGTCAACGAACGTTCATCACTGCCCTGAAACTCTGCTGGGTAATCGATGCTGCCAACGCCAACGATGACGCCTTGGCCTGGCATCAAACGTGGCACCGACTGAACAGTGCCAATGGTGCCTGGGTTAGTCAGGCTGACGTTTGCACCTTGGAAGTCTTCGACTGTCAGTTTGTTAGCGCGTACTTTGCGAATGATTTCGTCATAGGCAAGCAAGAAGCCAGCGAAATCAAGAGCATCTGCATTACGCAACACAGGAACAACGAGCGAACGTTGGCCCTTACCCTTATCCACATCGACAGCAAGTCCAATGTTGACGTTGTTGTGACGCTGAATTTGTGGCTTGCCATCAGCATCAACGACGAACCCGTTCTTCATGTTTGGAACAGTGTCGGCAATGGCTCGCACGATTGCGTAACCAATGATGTGCGTGAAACTAATTTTTGGCTGACCCGTGCGCGAGCGGTAGTTGTTCATGACCTTGCGGTTCACTTCCAACAACTTTGCTGGCACATTGCGGAAACTGGTAGCGGTCGGAACCGTGAGGCTCTTTTCCATGTTTGAAGCAATTGCTGCCGACACACCGCGCAATGGTTCTGGTTCGCCGTCGGGAACAATTTCCGATGTTGAAATTTTTGGAGTTGGCGGTTCTACGCCAGGAGAAGTAACCACTGGCTGTGGCTTTGCGCCTTCTTCACGCAGCTCAGCAGGCAGCGCCGGGCGAATGATTTCGGCCGTGCTGTCTACTTTTGGAGCACCGGCTGGTTTGAAGTCGCTAAAAAACTCTTTCCAGGTATCGCCGA
>CAITUB010000260.1 GCA_903895515.1 uncultured Acidimicrobium sp.
CCTGATGGTGTCTTCGGAGGCTCGTGCAGCAATGCACCCACTCGATGTTGGCGTTGGTAAAGACATTGCGGGTCGTTCAGTGTTCTTGAATATTTCCACCACGCCGCACATGCTTGTTGCAGGTACCACCGGCGCTGGTAAGTCCAGTGCAATTAACTGCATCATCACTTCGGTGCTCATGCGTTCAACGCCAGAACAAGTGCGCATGATCTTGATCGACCCAAAGCAAGTGGAAATGGCGCAATACGCACGCCTGCCTCACTTGCTTACGCCGCCTGTAACGAACCCGAAGAAAGCAGCAAACGCGTTGGGTTGGGCAGTAAAGGAAATGGAACGTCGTTACGACCTGTTGGTCGAAGCCGGTTTCCGAGATATCACCGGTTTTAACGCTGCGTACGACCGCGGCGAATTGGAAGGCGAAGAAGGCGCCGAGAAGTCGTTCGAGCGCATGCCATTTATTTTGATTGTGGTGGATGAGTTGAACGACCTCATGATGGTTGCCGCACGCGACGTTGAAGACTGCATCACGCGTATTGCTCAGAAGGCACGTGCGGTGGGAATTCACCTCATCGTTGCCACGCAGCGTCCAAGCGTCAACGTCATCACTGGTGTTATTAAGGCCAACATTCCTGCTCGTATGGCGTTCGCGGTGTCCAGCCTTACCGACAGCCGCGTGATTCTTGATCAGCCAGGTGCAGAAAAACTGATTGGTAAGGGCGACATGTTGTTGTTGCCTGGAAACACTTCAGTTGCACAACGTGTGCAGTCTGCATGGGTAGACGAAAGCGAAGTTCGCAAAGTGGTTGCACACTGGCGAAGGCAGGCACCAGAAGTTGTGTACGTGTCGGGCGTAGACGGTGAAGGCGCGAACGGCAACGCCAGCGACAGTTTGTTTGGCGGAACCACAGGAGACGCCGATGACGACGAATTGTTGCGTTTGGCCATGGACTTGGTGGTGCGCAGTGCACAAGGCTCAACGTCAATGTTGCAGCGCAAGTTGAAAATCGGTTTTGCTCGCGCTGGTCGCATTATGGACTTGCTCGAATCTCGCGGCATCGTAGGCCCAAGCGAAGGCTCACGCCCGCGCGAAGTGCTGATGACCGTTGAAGAACTCGAACAACTTCAAATGGGTAGCTAGCTCCGTAATTTTTTCCTGCGAACCTGGGCGTAATATTTGCCCATGGCTGAATTTACTGAAGTTGCATCTGGTCTCCGTTTTCCTGAAGGTCCGATTGCGATGCCCGACGGCAGCGTGATCGTGGTGGAAATGTTTGGCAAAAAAATCACGCGAGTAAAACCAGACGGTACGAAAGAAACGATTGCCGATGTGCTCGGTGGTCCAAACGGAATTGCATTTGGACCAGACGGTGGTTTGTATGTTTGCAACAACGGTGGTTCGTTTGGTGAAGTCGATTTTCTTGGCCTCACATTTCCAGGACCGATGGTTGAAGCCGACTACATCGGCGGACGTATTCAGCGCCTTGACATAGAAACTGGCGAATTGAAAGACCTGTACACCGAATGCAACGGCAACAAACTGCGCAGTCCAAACGACATTGTGTTTGATGCGCACGGCGGCATGTGGTTTACCGATTACGGCATTCGTCATGGACGTCATGCAGACATGAGCAGTATCTACTACGCAAAAATTGACGGATCAACAATTAAGGAAGTGGTGTTTCCTCTCGATTCACCAAACGGCATTGGCCTTTCGCCAGATGGCAACACGTTGTATTGGGCAGAAACCTATACGGGCCGCGTGCACCAATTGGCAATTACTGCACCAGGGGAGACCGCACATTTCAGCTCTATCGATCCATCGGCGTGCCTCATTGGGCTACCTGGCGTGCAGTTATTCGACTCACTTGCAGTCGATGGCGACGGAAATGTGTGCGTCGCAACACTTGGTTTGGAGTCTGCTGGTATCTCGGTGATTTCACCTAAGGGCGAATTGCTTGAGCAAATTCTTACAGGCGATCCACTGACCACAAATATTTGTTTCGGTGGTCCAGATTTCAAGACTGCATACATCACTCTGTCGGGCACAGGTCGTTTGGTGTCCATGCCATGGCCATACAAGGGCTTGAAACTCAACTACTAAACAGCACTTACAGGTAGGCTGTTTTACTGTGCAGCAACGTTTTTACATCGAGACGTTGGGCTGCCCAAAGAATGATGTCGACTCCGACAAAATCATGGGCACGCTACTTGCAGACGGTTTAGTTGCTACCGACGACCCGTCACTTGCCGACGTGGTTGTGGTCAACACGTGTGCATTTATTGAAGACGCACGCAAGGAAAGCATTGACACCGTGCTTGCACTTGAGTCACAGCGCAAAAAAGGTGCTCGCATTGTGGTTACGGGTTGTATGGCTGAGCGCTACGGCCAAGAACTCGCCGATGCACTTCCAGAAGTTGACCAAGTTGCCGGCTTTGGTGTGCCCGTGCAGTTCGGTAAGAAACCAATTGCGGTATCGAGTGCACCAATTCCATCATTCGATTTACTGAATTTGCCGCGACCAAAGTCGACTGCTCCGTGGGCGTACGTAAAAATTGCGGAAGGTTGCGACCGCAATTGTGGTTTCTGTGCAATTCCTTCGTTCCGCGGGCCACAGCGCAGTCGCGACATAGAACAAATTTTGCGCGAAGTTGACGAACTTGAAGTGCAAGAAATTGTGCTCATTGCCCAAGACCTCGCAAGTTACGGCAAAGATCGCCCGAGCGAACTTGGCGCAGGGTCAATTGTTCCGTTGGTGCAGGCTGTGGCCAAGCGCGTTGCGCGCACACGCTTGTTGTACCTGTACCCAAGCGATCTCACCGACGAACTGATTCACGCAATGCTGGAAACCGAAGTTCCATATTTCGACCTTTCGCTACAACATGTGAGCAAGCCGCACTTGCGACGCATGCGTCGTTGGGGTGATGGTGACCGCTTCCTGAAGCGCATCGAAGACATTCGCGCACTCAGCCCACAGGCGGCATTCCGTAGCAACTTCATTGTTGGCTACCCAGGTGAGACCGAAGAAGACCACGATCAACTGTTGCGTTTCGTAGAAGAAGCACAACTGGACTGGTGCGGTTTCTTTACCTTTAGCCCTGAAGAGGGAACTCATGCCATGACCCAGCCAGATCATGTGGATCAGTCGCTGATGAATGAGCGCATTGCCGAACTACGTGAAATGCAAGATGCCATTACCGCATCGCGTCGCGACGACCTCATTGGCGAAACCGTGAATGTTTTGGTCGACGAGCGGGGTATCGGTCGTACACACCGCGAGGCACCATCAATTGATGGCGTGGTGCACGTAAGCGACGACCTTGAAGTGGGCAAGTTTTACGACGTGACGATTGCTGATGCAATGGGCCCAGATTTGCTTGCGGCCGGTGCAAATACTGATGCCTTCGATGGGGAAGAATAGAAACCATGGCAACAGACCCAAGCGCTATTCGTACATGGGCTAACGCCATTACCGTCAGCCGACTATTGGTGTCGCCGCTGATGTTTGCCATTATTCCAAACGACAATGTTGGCTCGTGGGCGGCAACTGGCTTGTGGTTCGTGTTGTGCTTAAGTGACCTGATTGATGGTCAACTTGCGCGCAAACAGGGCGTTACTCGCAGCGGTGCATTCCTCGACCCGCTAGCCGACAAGGTGTGTGTACTTGGCGCAATGTTCGTGCTAGTCGATCGCGGAATGTTCAGCGTGTGGTTGGTGGGCATTATTGCAACTCGCGAAATTGCCATCAGTTTGTATCGCGTGTTCGCTGGTGCAAAAGGTGTCAGCGTTCCTGCAAGTAAGGCCGCAAAGTTCAAGACGTTTGCGCAACAAGTTGCGGTGGGTTTCGCGGTGTTGCCGTGGAGCGCTGCCGATTACAACTACTTGGCAAAGGGTTCACTTGTTATTGCCACAGCACTTACGTTGTACAGCGGTTTGCAGTATGCAGCAGTTGCAGTAAAAGCTCGCAAGCAGGCTTAAGCAATGCGTTGCGATGTAGTCGCCATCGGCACCGAGTTACTGCTTGGTCAAATTGTTGACACCAACTCGTCATGGTTAGGCGAGCAGTTGTCGGCAGCCGGAATTGATTCGTGCTTGCAGGTAAAAGTTGGCGACAACTTGGGCCGCATGGTGAAAGCCATTCGTTCAACACTTGACGATGCAGATGCCGTGATTATTTGTGGTGGCCTCGGGCCAACGCACGACGACATTACGCGTGAAGCCATTGCCGAAATCATGGGAGTTGAACTGGAATTCAACGACGAAGTTGGCATGGTCATTTCCGAAATGTTTGCGTCGCGCAATCGCCGCATGCCCGAGATCAATATGCGCCAAGCAATGGTGCCAAAGGGCGCCAACATTATTGAGCAACGCCGTGGCACAGCCCCTGGCTTGGTGTGCCCAGTTGGTGACAAAGTCATTTACGCAGTGCCTGGAGTGCCGTACGAGCTGTACGAAATGTTTGAACGCGGAATTTTGCCCGACCTACTGAAGCGATCGGGTTCTGCTTCTGTCATTGCAAGTCGCACCCTTCGCACGTGGGGCGAAAGCGAAAGCGGCCTGAACGAGCGGTTGTTCGACGTGATTGACGAGCTTGAAAAGGTTGGAAACCCAACGCTGGCATTTTTGGCAAGCGGGTGGGAGGGCATCAAAGTGCGCCTTACCGCAAAGGCAACCACAACTGCTGAAGTGACCACGTTGCTAGATGAGTGGGACGCCAAAGTGCGTCATGCCATTGGCGACATTGTGTTCGGTATCGACACCGACACCATGGAATCGGTGGTGCTGAGCATGATGCGGGAACGCGGTCTGACCCTTGGTCTTGCCGAATCGGTAACAGGTGGTTTGGTGTCTGGTCGACTCACCAATATCGCAGGATCAAGTGACGTATTACGCGGTTGCGTGGTGTCGTATGCCAGCGAAGTGAAGTTTGATGTACTGGGCGTAACTAATGGTCCAGTTGTCAGCGAAGTAGCAGCAATCGAAATGGCCAAGGGCGCTCAGCGCGTACTTGGTGCAAGCGTGGGGCTCGCACTTACTGGTGTTGCTGGCCCAGCAGATCAAGAAGGTTTGAAGCCAGGAACGCTGTGTGTTGGGTTGGCGTTGCCCGATGGCTCGACTCAGTCGGCCATGTTGCAGTTGCCGGGCAATCGTGACACCATGCGTCAGCTCAGCGTGATCAGCGCGCTTGATTTATTGCGCCGCGCACTACGCATGCTGTAGTTCTACATTCGTTGCGTTAAGCCACCGTCAACAACAAACACC
>CAITUB010000261.1 GCA_903895515.1 uncultured Acidimicrobium sp.
TACCTATAACTTCCTGCCGTTTATGTTGCTTCCTATTTATGTGAGCCTCGAAAAGATTGACACCAACTTGGTGAATGCTGCGGGCGATTTGTACTCCAGTGCTTCACGAGCATTTCGCAAAGTGGTGTTCCCCTTGTCGATCCCTGGAGTTTTTGCCGGAACTTTGTTGACCTTTATTCCAGCTGCAGGTGACTTCGTGAACGCACAGTTTCTTGGCAACCCGAACACCACCATGATCGGCAACTCGATTCAAGACCAATTCTTAAAGCAGAACAATTACCCAGTTGCATCGGCAATGGCAGCAGTGCTGATGGTCAGCATTGCAACGTTGGTGTTGCTATACACGCGAATCTTTGGAACTGAGGATTTGGCATGATGCGCAAGCGCACCAAATATGGCCGATATGCGTTGAACGTATTCGCTGGTCTTGGGCTTGTGTATCTGTTTGCCCCGATTTTTTTCATCGTGGCGTTTAGCTTCAATAAGCCAAAAGGTAATTTCAACATCGCTTGGCAATCATTTACTTTTGACAACTGGCTACATCCGTTCGCTGAGCAGTCGCTCACGCATGCGCTGTGGAAGAGCCTCGAGATTGCTGCGGTGTCCACGTTGGTGTCCACCATCCTGGGCTCACTTATTGCAGTTGCGCTGTCTCGCTACAAATTCCGCGGTAGCGAAGGAATCAATCTCTTTCTCGTACTTCCCCTGACGACACCAGAAATCGTGCTTGGTTCGTCACTGGCGACCCTGTTCCTTGGTCAGAACTTCATTGACTTTGGCATGACGACCATCATCATCGCCCACATCATGTTTCAGGTCAGCTTCGTTGCGCTCACCGTGCGCGCAAGAATTCGTGGGTTCGATTGGACGTTGGAGCAGGCTGCGCAAGACCTGGGAGCAACTCCTGTTCGCACATTCATGAAGGTCACGTTTCCTCTGATTTTGCCAGGCATCCTCGCAGCCGCACTTTTGGCCTTTGCTCTGTCCATTGATGACTTCATCATCACCTTCTTTAATTCGGGGCCTGTGCAAACCTTCCCGCTGCAGATCTATGGCGCCTCACGCGTTCGAATTCCGCCACAGATCAACGTGTTGGCATCCATGATTCTGTTTTTCAGTGTCGCCATTTTGATGACTGGAACAATTGCTGGAATGCGGAAGTCTGCTGAGAAGCAGGCAACCGCTAAGAAGTTCACATTGCTTCATCGCAAATAATGTCACAGTCTCACTACGAGGTCCTTGGCGTCTTGCCATCTGCATCCCAGGATGAAATTCGTGTTGCGTATCGAATGCGAGCACGCGAGGTTCATCCGGATACAGCCACCGGTTTGCGAAGCGACTCGTCAATTCAAATGGCGCGCGTTGCAGAGGCCTGGCGTGTGCTTTCAAATGCGAAATTGCGGAGGACTTATGACAGCGAGCGCATTGGACGGCCAGCCGAACCAGTGCGGGTTGCGCAAGAACACGTTGCGTATGCGCCTGTCGCGCGGGGAGTGTTTCCGTGGCGCATGATTGGCTTGATGGTCGTAGGGGTCATCGGGCTAGTGCTGGTGCTCAACCTGCTCTCTGGTCCAGCTGTTCCGGTTGGGCCGGACGGACTTTTGCAAGCGGGTTCGTGCATCGAAGTGAATGCGAATCAGCTCGCGGTCGAGGTGGATTGCAGTGGCAAGCACAGTGGCGTGGTGAGGTCATTGGTGGGGTTTGACATGACATGCCCGAGCGACA
>CAITUB010000262.1 GCA_903895515.1 uncultured Acidimicrobium sp.
CGACACATTGTTCGGCGCAACTTTCATGGTGTTGTCGCCAGAGCATCCACTTGTTGATGCGTTGACTACGAGCGAGCAACAAAGTGCTGTCGCGAAGTATCGCGAAACAGCAGCTGCGCTGCAAGATGCTGATCGCACCGACGACTCGCGCAAAAAGACCGGCGTGTTCATTGGTGCATATGCAACGAACCCAGTAAACGGCGCGCAGATTCCTGTGTGGATTGCTGACTACGTATTAATGGGTTATGGAACGGGCGCAATCATGGCCGTACCAAGTGGCGATGAACGCGACATGGAGTTTGCAACCGCATACAACTTGCCAGTTATTGACGTGGTGAACGAAGACGGCGAATACGTGAACTCGTCAAACGATTCAGTGTCGTTGAATGGCAAGCGCACCAAAGCCGAAGCCATTTCACTGATGACTGCATGGCTCGACAAGAACGATCACGGCAACAGCGCAATTACCTACAAGCTGCGCGACTGGTTGTTCTCCCGTCAGCGCTACTGGGGTGAGCCGTTCCCCATTGTGTACGACGAAAACGATCAACCCATCTCAGTTCCAGCCTCGGCATTGCCCGTATTGCTTCCTGAACTGGCCGACTTCAAGCCGCAAACGCTCGACCCGAACGACGAAACCACGAACCCGATTCCACCGCTTGCTCGCATTCAGGATTGGGTCAATGTCACCATGGATCTTGGCGATGGGCCAAAGCAATATCGCCGCGAAGTAAACGTGATGCCGCAGTGGGCTGGTTCATGTTGGTACGAATTGCGCTACCTCGACCCAACGAACACCGAAGCGTTCATTGATAAAGACGTTGAGAAGTATTGGATGGGCCCAAAGCATGCCGGACACACCGGTGGCGTGGACTTGTATGTGGGTGGCGTTGAGCACGCGGTGTTGCACTTGTTGTACGCACGCTTCTGGCACAAAGTGCTGCACGACCTCGGTCATGTAAGCAGCGAAGAACCATTCCACCGTTTGTTTAACCAGGGTTACATTCAGGCATACGCCTACCGCGATGAGCGCGGGCAAACCGTTCCTGCAAACGAAGTTGAAGAAGCAAACGGCGCATACACCTGGCAGGGCGAAAAAGTCATTCGCGAATACGGAAAAATGGGCAAGAGCCTGAAGAACATCGTTACTCCAGACGAAATGTATGACGAGTTTGGTGCCGACACCTTCCGCTTGTACGAAATGAGCACTGGCCCACTGGATGCATCGCGCCCATGGAACACACGCGATGTTGTTGGCATGCAGCGCTTCTTGCAGCGTTCATGGCGCAACTTGGTAGACGAAGACACTGGCGAATTGCATGTCAGCGACGCTGAAGCACCGCTGCAGTTGAAGCGCGACTTGCACAAAGCGATTCACGGCGTTGGTATCGACATGCAGAACTTGCGTTTCAATACCGCAATTTCAAAACTGATCGAATTGAATAACGCACTCACCATCTACGTAAACGAGCACGGCTCTACCCCGCGCGAGGTTGCCGTTCCTCTCGTGCAAATGTTGTCACCGTTGTGCCCGCACATGGCAGAAGAATTGTGGTCAATGCTTGGTCAAACCACCGAGGTCACGTTTGCGCCATTCCCTGTTGCAGACCCAGCGTTGCTTGTAAGCGACACCATTGAAATTCCAATTCAGGTAAACGGCAAAGTTCGTTCAAAGTTGTCGGTTGTTCCAACCGTTACCG
>CAITUB010000263.1 GCA_903895515.1 uncultured Acidimicrobium sp.
CGTTGGTGATTGACACCGATGAAGGTGTGCGCGCAAGCACCACCATGGAATCACTTGGTTCGTTAAAGCCAGCATTCGACAAAGACGGAACCGTTACCGCAGGTAACGCCAGCCAAATTAGCGACGCGGGCTCGGCCATTGTGATGATGTCGAAGCGTGAAGCCGAACGCCGTGGCGTGAAGCCGCTTGGCGAATTTGTTTCATACGGAATGGTTGCCGGCCCAGACAACGCATCGTTGTTGCACCAACCAAGCCGCAGCATTATGAAAGCGCTCGAGCGCGCTGGAAAAAAAGTGAGCGACGTTGACTTGTTTGAAATTAACGAAGCATTTGCTGCAGTAGGAATTGCATCAATGCGCGAACTTGGAATTTCGGATGACATCGTGAACGTGAACGGTGGAGCAATTGCTCTTGGTCACCCGATTGGCATGAGCGGTAACCGACTTGCACTGACGTTGTTGCATGAACTGCAACGTCGTGGTGGTGGCATGGGTGCAGCAGCGTTGTGCGGTGGCGGCGGACAAGGCGATGCCCTCGTTGTACGCACGGTCTAAAGACCTCGGTTTTTCCCTCGTTTTAGGCGGCCTTGTTGGCCTGGTAGGTGCTGGCGTTGCCGTTGCGTTTTTGAAGGCGCTGTCGTATGCCAATGATGCACGTGTAAATAACGGCTGGCTTATTTACTTGCTGCCTGTTGCGGGTTTGGTAATCGGTCTGACGTATCACCACTTTGGTAATCATGTTTCACGCGGCAGCAACTTGGTGTTGGAAGAAATTCACGAGCCTGGCGCAGGTGTTCCACGACGCATGGCACCAATGGTGTTTGCGGCAACGTTTGTTTCACATTTGTTTGGTGCATCTACTGGGCGCGAAGGTGCGGGAATTCAAATTACGTCCAGCATCGTGGATGGTGTTGCTCGAATGTTTTCGCCGTCGCTTGAAACTCGTCGTTTGTTGTTGATCACTGCAATTGCCGCAGCATTTGGTGGTTTGTTTGGAGTGCCCATAGCCGGTGTGGTGTTTGCACTGGAGTTTCAAGAGTCTGGTCGCATTCGCTACGAGGCAATTCTTTCTGCACTTACTGCAGCTCTCGTAGCGTTTTACGCCGTTGAGTCGTTCAACTTGGAACATCTCACCGAAAATGCACTCGGCCCTATTGATATCAACGCAACACTCGTGTGGAAGTTGGTAGTGCTTGCTGCGGTAAGTGCTGCACTTGCAATGTCGTTCGTAAAAGCGACACACTTTGTGCACAAAACGACTGCTCGTTTTATTACGTGGCCTCCGCTGCGCCCAGTAGTTGGAGCATTCTTTGTGCTCGCTCTTGTTGTACTTTCGGGTTCACGCGATTACCTGGGACTTTCTGGCCCACTGGCACGCCAAGCATTTATTGGTGCAACGGGAATAACTGCAGCAGCTTTTGCATGGAAGTTTGTGTTCACCAGCATCAGCTTGGGCACAGGGTTCATTGGTGGAGAAATGGTTCCGCTGTTCATTATTGGTGCGCTCGCAGGCGCACAAGTTGCAACCGTGCTCGGTGCGTCAGTTCCATTATTCGCAGCAGTTGGCATGGTGGCAACATTTAGCGCAGCAGCCAATGCACCAATTGCTTGCGTGATTATGGGTATTGAGTTGTTTGGTGCAAATGCATTAATTCCGTTCACCATTGCATGCGAGCTGTCGTATGCCGTCAGCGGGCACGGTGGCATTTACAGTGCGCAAAAGCGCACTGCAGTTCGGCACTAATTAGCCTTCGATTTCGCGGCGACCTTCAAGTGCTCGGCCAAGCGTAAGTTCGTCGGCGTATTCCAAGTCGCCACCAACAGGCAAGCCACTGGCAATACGAGTAACCCGTAGCCCAAGCGGC
>CAITUB010000264.1 GCA_903895515.1 uncultured Acidimicrobium sp.
ACGCAGTGTGTCGTTCATTGGCAAATAAGTCAGGTCACGCAATTCTTGCCGTGGACTACCGACTGGCTCCAGAACACGTTTATCCGGCCGCTTACGATGACTGCGTTACCGCAGTGAAATGGGCACATGACAACGCGGCAGCCTTAGGCATTGACGGCACGCGTTTGGCAGTTGGTGGCGATTCTGCAGGTGGCAACTTGGCCGCAGCGGTTGCACTGGCCGAAGTGGTTCCGCTGAAATTTCAAATGTTGATCTATCCGTCTGTGGATATGAGCATGAAGTCACCATCAATAGAAGAAAATGCGCATGCACCGGTGTTAACGAAGTCAGTCATGCTGTGGTTCGGTGATAACTACATGGGTAAAAACGGTGACCGTAGCGCCATCAGTGCATCGCCAATTCGTGCATCTGATGATGCGCTGAAGCGGATGCCTCCGGCAATTGTGATTACTGCCGAGTACGACCCGCTTCGTGATGAAGGCGAGGCTTATGGAAAACGACTAGTTGAAAATGGTGTCTCGGCAACAATCACTCGCTATAACGGTGCATTTCACAGCTTCTTTAATATGGCTGGCATTTTGGACGATGCACAATCTGCGCATGCCCAAGCATCAATGCTGTTAAAGAAATACTTGGACTAACGAATTATTCGTTGCCCTGCACACGCTCAAGGTGTGTGTTGTCGGCAGCAAGTAGGCCAAGTGCATCGCCTGGTGTGATCGCAGTGCAGAACTCGCCATGCAGGTTGGCAACCGTCATGTCGTGCACAAGTTCGGGGTCGTAGTCGGCGCCGTCCCAACCGATTCGGTTTGATGTGGCACAGCAATCGGGAACAAGGTAAGTGTCAAAGCCAAGGTTGCCGGCCATGCGCGTAGTTGTTTCAATGCACATGTTGGTGAAGAAGCCAACGATTACGAGGCGTTGAATGCCTTTGCGTCGAAGTTCAACTTCAAGGTCGGTGCCAATGAATCCACTATTCACATCTTTTTCCACCACGATGTCGCCAGGTTGAACTTCGAAGCCTGGCTTCTGGTCGCCAGTAGGAAGCGAGAACTTCAGCGGTGAATTGGCCTCACGTGAATCGTGTCGTGTGTAGGCAATAGGTAATCCTTTTTCGCGAAAACCTGCGAGTAAGCGAAGCATGTGTGACTCTGCATCGGGGTTATTACGACGACCAGTTGGCCCACCCCAATGTTGCAATACGTCAACACCTTTTTGCACATCGACGAGCAGGAGAGCGGTTTCTTTTCCGAATTGGCTGATCATGGTGCAAATGCTACTTGCGACGTGAGTCGCGGGCTGCAGGCATCCAGTTTTCTCCAGCCGTTGCATCTATACGTGCAAGAAATTTGTGTCCTACTGGCTCAATGAGCGCGCAGTACTTCTCGGTGAGTTCATCGCCTAAAGACCTCCAAGCTTTTTCGCTGAGTTCATTGGTCTTATCTTCAAGGTATTCGCGATAGGCGAGACCCGCTTCGTTAATCCGACCATCGGTCACAAATCCACGAACATCTAGAACATCCCACGCTTGCGCAATTTGTGCATCGTCGGCTCCACGACTGCGTGGAATCCAGTCGCCCGGGTAACCCAAGAACGCATCGTGCAAAAGTCCTGCTTGCACACCGCTGATGTCTTCGCTGGCAAGAATGGCGAAATGTGTGTCGCCACGCCATTCACGGATGCAGTTCACTGCAAGCCATGCACTAAGCACCGGATTGTCGATATTTCGTGGCCAACTTTTGTGTGCGGCGTACACGGTGTGTCCAGCAACGGGCAGTGAATCGGCCGCGTCCCACAATTGAGGAGCAAGTGCGCCAAGTTCGTTGATAATTTCTGGCGCATATTCGCTCAACCCGGCCACTACTGCTTCGTTGCGAACGCGGTATGCGTCTTCAAACGTGGTGTGTTGGCGTGCAACGTCCAAGCACAGATTGATAAATTCTTCACGAATGGAATAAAACGCTGCAGTAACAACATCGTTTCCCGCATTTGCAAGCGGGGCAGAACGAGTGGTGATGTAATAGCCGAGACCGTTGGGTACGCCAAGATCGGTAAACAGCTGAATGCCCTTAGGGTCCCAGTAGATCCAGCCAATTAATCGGTGTGATGCAAGTGAAGCCCTGGCGCTGAGAGTTCGCCAATCAGTCATGTGAAGACCGTAGCAATAGTGCAACAATATGAGCGAACTATGAGCACTCCCAG
>CAITUB010000265.1 GCA_903895515.1 uncultured Acidimicrobium sp.
CCGTCAAATACCCCTGCTGGTCCAGCGGCGAACGGGTTCGCTGGGCCAAATGAAAGCACGAAGAAAAACATCGACACGATGAACATGACGCCAAGTGCATAACGCGACAACACGTCGTCCATCTTTTTGCGCAACCAAAACGTCACCGCAAGTGTGTAGCCAGCGAGGATGAACACCCACATCAAAATGGAACCTTCAAGCGCACTCCACACTGCTGCGAAGTTGTACAACGCAGGAGTAGAAACACTGCCCACCTTTTGTATGTAAGCAAGCGAGAAATCTCGATTGATCATTGCGCGTTCCATCACTGCAAACGCGCCAAAACTTGCCGCAAACACCAAAACCGCAAAACGCGGAATAAGTTTTGCTACCGCTTGATCACGTTGACGTGCACTAGAGATTGCGGCTATGGCGCCGAACAATGAGCCGATAATTCCGACCAACAGAAACGCTCTCCCGAGCGTGCCGTTTATCCCGCTTGCTGCGAACACGGTTCCGCTTTCGATTGCGCAAGTCGGTCTGGGTTTGCCGCGGTGTACTGATTTGAATGCTTCACTTCAATGCGATTGGCTTCGAAGATGTCGCCAACCAATCGACCGTGCGCAACGACAGGAATACATTCTTGAAAAATTCCACCCGGGTCACCGTCGTACATCACATCAATTGATTGATGGTTAAACACCATCACAAAAGTTGTACGCCCCGCACCCGACTTCAATGAATCCTTTTCCACAACACCTTGCACACGAAGCCTGCGGTTTGCTTCACAACCAGTGCGGTGGCCAATTTCGTCGACGTTGCAATAGAAGTCAATTGCCGAGGTGAGAAATTGCGACACGATAAACCCACCCGCCGACGCGACAACCACCAACATGGCCACGTATTTCCATTTGCGATTGCGTTTACGTGGTGCAAGTGGCGCGTTGTCCGAAGACGTGCGCGGAGTTAAGTCCACGGTTTGTCCTTATCGGCAACTGTGCGCGACAAGTTACGTCCTTGCCTAATGGTGTAAATCGCCAATCCAACAATCACGCCAAACGTGATGCCGTATACGGCGATAATGAAGCCAGCGTGATTCATGCCTGAGCCTCTTTCAATCGCTCGGTAACAGCAACATCGAGAGCTGAAGTTTGCCGTGCATCTTGCATCGCCATAATGCGCTGGCGATGTGAAACCAGCCAAGCAAACAGAACTGAGAATCCGAAAACGCCGAACAGCAAGGTGAACAGCATGAGTCCGTCCATTTTGATGTCGCCATCTGGGCTTAACACTGTTGCGCGTTGATGCAACGAGCGCCACATCACCACGCTGAAGTGCACTAAAGGAATTTCAAGCACTGCGAGCAGCGCAATTACTGACGAACGACGCGCGCGCTGTTGTGCAGTTCCACCCAACCCGCGTACAGCCAGGTAACCGATGTACGTCACGAACATAAATGCTGTTGTGGTGAGGCGCGGGTCCCATACCCAAAAGGTTCCCCACGTAATACGTCCCCACAAACTTCCACTCAGCAGCGTCATTGCCATGAACACCACGCCAACTTCAGCCGATGCACCTGCAACGCGATCGAAACCCAGTGAATGTTTTCTGCCGATCATCCAACACGCCGATGCCACACCAGTAACGATGAAAGCCAAGTACGCAATCCATGCAGTTGGCACGTGCACGTACATAATGCGCACTGCATCGCCTTGCACTGCATCTTCAGGAGTAAAAATCAATCCACCAAGCAACACCCAACCAAGTGCGACAATGGCCATCAACCCGTACATGCGAGTGGCCGGTGTGCCCACTCCTTTAAATGTTTGCGCCTCAGTACTCATATGTATTGCCCTTCATCATTCCTCAATTAGCGAGCCAAATGACAGCAGGCCACCTAACCCAAATACC
>CAITUB010000266.1 GCA_903895515.1 uncultured Acidimicrobium sp.
CAAAAATCAACAGAGTGGTTGATCCCACCAATGCAGCCGCATATCGAGTTGATTCGATCGAATATTCGAATTTTGCCCTACCGGCAGTAAACAACGGTTGGGCTGCAAAGGATGCACAATTTTTTTCCATTTTGGTGAAACTTCCAACCCTTGCTGCGGTGAAGTCAGCGAATACTGCATCGAGTGGTATTAGCGGCACTGCCACTGGCGCGAAGATTTACTTCCCGACCATGCAGTATTGCGATGTTGCAGGACAAGGTGTTGGAGTCCAAGCTGCTGGTTCAGTTCCTGCAGCAGCCACTTCGGCTTCTGATGCAAAGTGCACTGCAAATGATCAAATTGAAGAAGTTCTCTTTGATGACTGGACAACCAAAGGCAACACACCAAGTTTGGTAATCGGCACAAGCAACGCTGCAGCAAACGTGATTGAAATTTTGGGCAATGCGCCGACGGTTTCGGCAGCGACCGCTGAGACATATTGCTACGACCCAACTGGTGTTAACCCAGCAACAGCTCGACTTCAAGGCGCACTTACTGCGACACTGCGACCACAAGCTAAGAAACTTGACGTCGTAATAGATGCCTCGCCAATTGATGCTGGCGCTGCATTTACAGTTCAGAATTCGAGCGGGAAAATCATTGCAAGTGGAAAATTGAATGCAAGCGGTGAGTTTGGAAAATCTGTAACAGTAAATAAGGCATGGAAGCTGCACGCAGGTTCACAAATTCGCTTGTACTTCGGAAAGAATGCAGTCGCAGCTGATCTTGCATGATGATAGGTATTTCATTTATCAGAAAGATCAAATTTGTAACAGCTGTTGCACTGGCAGGAAGTTTTCTTGTTGGTGCAACAGCTGTTGCGCATGCCCATTCGCCGGTAGGGGCACGCACGCCTAGCGAAAATCAAATTGTCACAAAAATGCCTGCGAGTATTTCGTTGCTTGTGCTCGATGAAGGAATTGGCAATGCAAGCGATGACTACATTCGTGTATGGAATAGCAATGGTCAAAACATTGCAGCAAAGATGTCGGCAGCGCCCGCCACTGATGGAACAATCATTAGCGCTCCCTTACTTTCAAGCACTCCTGGGTGGTATGCGGCGAATTGGAGTGTTCAGTTTTCAGACGGACATATCTCAAGTGAGTCAATGCCGTCGTGGTGGGCATTTGGGGTTGGGGTAAAAACCGCTGCTGCAAAAGTTTCGAGGTTTACGTTGCCTTCGTCGTTTGGCACTGATTCTGCAACTTCAATCACTATCTCTGGTCTCAAAGTTGGACTACGAAAACTTTCATTGCCAATAATGGGAAACATACGGGGAAGTGTTCAATGGACTTTGGCCGAACCGGTTGCTGCATCGCAGACTCCATTAAAGGGCGCTCAGTTTTCATGGACATTGACTAACGATGGAAAATCCAAAACTGTAGGAACCGCCCAAGGAATTCTTCCCGCTGGTGGAAAGTATTTGGTGGTGGTGAGCTATCAGCCGCTAAGTCTCTCGTCAGCGACTACAACAAAAACGTGGTCGGGCTGGGTGACCGTTTCGCCTTAGGCCATTCCCTGGTGTCCTGTCGTCCGTTCGAGTTTTGTACTAGACACTGTCAAGTATGAATACGCACCCAGACTCCAAAATTCACGACCGCCGCTGGATCATCTTGCTGGTGCTTTGCATCAGCTTGTTCATGGTGGTGGTGGACAACCTCATCATCAACGTTGCGCTTCCTACGTTGTCGCGCGAACTTGGTGCATCAACGAGTGGCCTGCAGTGGATAGTTGACTCGTATGCGCTGGTGTTCTCGTGTTTGTTATTGGCATTCGGTGGCATCGGTGATCGCTTTGGACGCAAAGGTGCAATGCAAGTTGGACTCGTTGCTTTCATGGCGTGTTCAGTGTGGGCATCGTTTGCAACTTCAACGGCAACGTTGATTATTGCTCGTGGCGCAATGGGCATAGGTGCTGCTGCGGTCTTTCCAGCAACACTTGCAATTCTCATCGATGTATTTCGTGATCCAATCGAACGCGCAAAAGCTATTGGTGTTTGGTCGGCGGTTTCGGGAATGGCAGTTGCGTTCGGTCCAATTTCAGGTGGCTTTCTTCTTGAGCACTTCTATTGGGGCTCCGTGTTCCTCGTCAACGTTCCCATCGTGATCATCGCTCTCGTACTTGGTGCGGTGTTTATTCCAACATCAAAAGACCCAAACCCACATGGTCTCGATTTTCCAGGCCTTGCTTTGTCAATCGCCATGGTCGGCTTGCTGGTGTACACCGTTATTGAAGGTCCACATCGCGGATGGTTGAGTGTTGAAACGCTCGCATCGTTTGCTGGCACATTGGTGCTACTCGCAGCATTTATTAAGCGTGAACTTTCAACGAGTGAACCATTGCTCGATGTGCGTGTATTTCGTAACGCACGACTTTCTGCTGCAACCGGATCAATCGGCATTGCATTCTTCGTATTGTTTGGATTCACATTCTTGGTTACGCAGTACTTCCAGTTCGTTCGCGGCTACAGCACGCTGTCGGCTGGCGTGCACACGTTGCCATTTGCACTTGGTGCTGGTGTAACTGCGCCAATCGCTGCGCGACTTGCGTTGAAGTTTGGAACAAAGCGAATTGTTTCTCTTGGTCTTACCAACATGGCGATTGGTCTGATCATCATCGGGTTTTGCGAAGCTGACACCGCCTATTGGGGGCCAGTCATCATCAGCATGTTGTTTCTTGCTAACGGACTTGCTCTCGTCACTTCACCGGCAACCGATGCGGTGATGGGTGAGTTGCCGCGTGAAAAGGCTGGTGTTGGTTCTGCTGTGAACGACGTCAGTCGCGAAGTTGGCGGCACGCTTGGTGTTGCCATCAGCGGTTCGGTGTTCGCTTCGTTGTACGGACCAAAGCTTGGAGAATTGGTAGCCAAGTTCAACATGCCTGCCGAAGCAGTGGCTTTGGCTAAGGAGTCTGCTGGAGCAGGGTTCGCTGTGGCCGAAATGTCACCTACCCCGGAAGCCGCAGCGGCAGTACGCCAAGCGGTCAGCGAAGCCTTTATGCACGGGTTCCATACGGCTTGTTTCACGGGTGCCGGTGTTGCAATTGCAGGGGCTTTGTTTGCCTTGAAGTTTTTGCCAGCCCGCAAAACCACAGTTGCCGCATAAGGAACTTCACCCTCTGAGGGCTTTACCGTTCGGGGTGGAGGCAACTAGCCTGAATCTCCTTACATAGGCAATCAAAGGGGAGAGCCATCATGGCAAGAATCGTAAAAGCAGCATTGTTGCAGACCGATTGGACTGGCGACAAAGAATCGATGATCGATAAGCACGAGGCAGCAGCCCGCGAAGCCGCGAAGCAGGGTGCACAAATCATGTGCTTCCAAGAATTGTTTTATGGTCCGTACTTCTGTCAGGAACAGGATCCAAAGTATTTTTCATACACCGAGCCAATTCCAGACGGCCCAACCACGAAGCGTTTTCAAGCTCTTGCAAAAGAATTGAACATGGTGCTCGTGTTGCCAATGTACGAAATCGTTCAGCCGGGCCTCTACTACAACACCGCAGCAGTCATTGACGCTGATGGTCGCTATTTGGGCAAGTACCGCAAACAGCACATCCCGCAGGTTCCTGGTTTCTGGGAGAAGTACTACTTCACACCTGGCACACATGGTTACCCAGTGTTCGATACCGCTGTTGGCAAAGTTGGCGTGTACATCTGTTACGACCGCCACTTCCCAGAAGGTTGGCGCGCACTCGGTTTGAACGGCGCAGAAATTGTGTTCAACCCATCGGCAACAAGCCGTGGATTGTCCGAATACATCTGGCGCGTTGAGCAGCCGGCATCAGCCGTTGCCAACATGTATTACGTCGGAGCAATTAACCGCGTTGGTATCGAAAAAGACATGGGTACCAACGACTTCTACGGTCAGAGCTACTTCGTAGACCCAGAAGGCAAGTTCGTTGGCGAAGTCGGCGATGCGTTCAAGCATGAACTCATTGTTCGCGATTTGGATATGGACAAGATCCGCATGGTGCGCGATCGTTGGCCGTTCTACCGCGACCGTCGTCCAGACGCATATCACGAAATTTCAGAACGTTAAACATCACTTCGAGTCATTGGGGGAAATATGGCACGCACACTGATTAAAAACGGAACCGTCGTTAGCCCAACAGGTCGACATCGTGTCGATGTGTTGATTGAAGGCGACACCATTAGCGCACTGCTTGAACCAGGTCAGGTTGAAGCACTCAACATCACTGCCGACAAGGTCATTGATGCAACAGGAAAGTTTGTTGTTCCTGGCGGTATCGATGTGCACACGCACATGGAGTTGCCATTTGGTGGCACCAACGCAAGTGACACCTTTGAAACAGGAACCAATGCAGCAGCATGGGGTGGAGTAACCACCATTGTTGACTTCGCTGTGCAACGCAATGGGGAAAACGTTCAAGAGTCGTTGAAGACGTGGCACAAAAAGGCTGAAGGCAATTGCTCAATTGACTATGCATTCCACCAGATCATTGGTGGCATTGATGATCAAGCCCTTGCCGACATGGACTATTTGGTGAAGAACGAAGGCATCACTTCCTTCAAGTTGTTCATGGCTTACCCGGGCGTTTTCTACAGTGACGATGGCCAAATTCTGCGTGCGATGCAACAGGCAAGCAGTAACGGCTCCACCATCATGATGCACGCCGAAAACGGCATTGCAATTGACGTGTTGGTGCAGCAGCACATTGCTCGCGGCGAAACCGATCCGAAGTATCACAGCTACAGCCGTCCAAGTTTGTTGGAAGGCGAAGCAACCAGTCGTGCAATCGTGTTGTCAAAAGTTGCAGGCAACGTGCCGTTGTACATCGTGCATATGTCCGCATCAGAAGCGCTCAACGCACTTGCTGAAGCACGTCACGAAGGCTTAAACGTGTTTGCGGAAACATGCCCGCAGTACTTGTACATGACACTTGAAGATCACTTGGCTCAGCCAGGGTTTGAAGGTGCAAAGTATGTGTGCTCGCCGCCAATTCGTAGCAAGCATGACAAGCACAATCACCATGCAGACCTCTGGAAGGGCTTGCGCATGAATGAGCTTGCAGTGGTGTCAACCGACCACTGTCCGTTCTGCATGAAGGATCAAAAAGAACTTGGCATTGGTAACTTCTCCAAGATTCCAAACGGCATGGGCTCGGTAGAGCACCGTATGGAACTTATTTACCAGGGCGTTGTGCAAGGTGAAATTTCACTCGAGCGTTGGGTGGAAACCTGCAGCACATCACCAGCCCGCATGTTCGGCATGTATCCAAAGAAGGGCATCATTGCTCCAGGATCAGACGCCGACATTTTGGTGTGGGATCCAAACGGTAAAACCAAAATTGGAATTAACGACAAGCACCACATGAACATGGACCACTCTTCGTGGGAAGGTTTCAAAGTGGACGGCAAGGTAGACACCGTGTTGTCACGTGGAATGGTCGTTGTCGAAAAAG
>CAITUB010000267.1 GCA_903895515.1 uncultured Acidimicrobium sp.
AACCCAACCGTTCAGTTCGCAATTGTTGACTCCAACACTTCGGCTGCAAACGTTCAGGGTCTTACCTTCGCAACTGATCAGCCATCATTCTTGGCTGGTTACATGGCAGCAGCAACCACCAAGTCCGGCATCGTCGGTACTTTCGGTGGTATCAACATTCCACCAGTAGCAATCTTCATGCAAGGTTTCGCTAAGGGTGTTGAGTACTACAACGCACAAAAGGGAACTTCAGTGAAGGTTCTCGGTTGGGACATTGCTAAGCAAGACGGAACTTTCTCTGGTGACTTCAATGACCAGACCAAGGGAACCAGCATTGCGAAGAGCATGTCAGACGAAGGCGCCGACATCATCTTCCCAGTAGCAGGCCCAGTAGGCCTTGGTGCATCGCAGTTCGCGATGGACTCAGCTGGCAAGGTCAAGATCATCGGTGTTGACGTTGACATGGCAGTTTCGAACCCAACTCAGGCAGAAGTATACGTAGCATCAGTTTTGAAGAAAATTGACTCTGCAGTACTTCAGGCTGTGAAGGACGCTCTTGCAAAGACAGGCGGCGGAACCGATTACCTCGGAACGCTTGCTAACGGTGGTGTTGGTGTTTCAATCACCTCGACCGTTACTCCTGAACTTCAGGCAGAGCTTGATGCAGTAACTGCTGGCATCATTGACGGTTCAATCGTCACCAAGTAATTCGTCGCTCTCACGAGCGATTCAGTAGTAGGAGTGGGGGTCGCGAAAGCGGCCCCCATTTCCATTTATGCCAGAGTGCAGTGTTTGGTTAGTGTGTGATGCATGGGGAGTGTTCACTCATGAAACTTGAGTTACGCGGCATTACGAAACGCTTTCCAGGAGTAGTTGCCAACGACAACGTCAATCTCACTCTCAATACGGGTGAAGTTCTTTCGCTCATTGGCGAAAATGGTGCGGGCAAGTCAACGCTGATGAGCGTGCTGTACGGAATGTATAAGCCCGATGAAGGTGACATCCTGCTCGACGGATCACCGAAGGTATTCACTTCGCCCGCAGATGCAATTGCTGCTGGAATCGGAATGGTTCACCAGCACTTCATGTTGGTGCCGGTATTTACCGTTGCAGAAAATGTGGTGTTAGGCGTAGAGCCAACTGGTGCATTAGGGAAATTGCATATCGATGAAGCACGCCGCATGGTGCGAGAAATTTCGGATAAATACAGTCTTGATCTTGACCCAGATGCAGTAATTGAAGATTTGCCGGTTGGAGTGCAACAGCGAGTTGAAATTGTGAAGGTATTGCTGCGTGATGCAAAAGTAGTGGTCTTCGACGAACCGACTGCGGTGCTTACACCAAGTGAAATCATCGAATTCTTTGAAATCGTAAAGACGCTGGTTTCGGCTGGACGCGGTGTTGTGTTCATCACACACAAGCTGAAGGAAGCCTTGAATATTGCTGATCGAATTGCGGTATTGCGACGAGGCAAAGTAGTAGGTGAAGTCGATCCGAAAACTGCGACTGAATCACAGATAGCCGAAATGATGGTGGGTCGTCCGGTGCAGCTAATTGTGAACAAGAACTCAGCATCTGCTGGAGACGTGGTGCTGAAAGTAACCGACCTCACGGTGCTAGATGCCGATGGCAGGAAGCACGTCGAGAATGTTTCATTCGAAGTTCGGGCAGGCGAGATTGTTGGTGTAGCTGGAGTTCAGGGAAATGGTCAGACTGAATTGGTTGAGGCGCTGACTGGGCTGCGTAAAGCCACCGGCGGAACCATCACGCTGGACGGCAAAGATCTCACTCACTCCAATCCGCGCGAACGTCACCAAATGGGGATGGCGCACATTCCTGAGGACAGACAACGCCAGGGTCTCGTTGGCGGATTAAGTGTTGCTGAAAATTTGGTGCTCACGCGATACCACGACGATCAGTTTTCCCATGGAGTGGTTGTTGATTGGGACGCCGCAAACGCAATTGCAGACACGCTGATTAGTGAATACGACATTCGCACACCGAGCAAAGAGACGGGTGTGGGAACGCTTTCTGGTGGTAACCAGCAGAAAGTCATTGTGGCCAGAGAACTCAGTCGCGACTTGCGCCTAACTATTGCGGCACAACCGACTCGCGGAGTGGACGTGGGCAGCATTGAATACATTCATTCTCGAATTGTGAAAGAGCGCGATGCTGGCACTGCGGTACTCATCGTGAGCACAGAACTCGAAGAAGTAATGGCGCTTTCCGACAGATTGTTGGTGATGTATCGCGGACGAGTGGTTGCCGAACTCGACCCTAAAAAGTCGACACCAATGGAAGTCGGTCTGTATATGGCCGGTTCACGACCAGACAGTGCGGTGAATGCATGAAGAAGTTATTCAACAAAGTAGGTGAACGTCTGAATCGCGTCAGCTCAATGAAGCTGACGCTGCTTGCAGTACTTTCGGCGCTCATTGTTGGCGCTTTCATCATCATTGTCTCCGATGTTGACAAGTTGAAAAATGGCGACATCGTTGGCGCGTTCTCAACTGTGGGAAGTGCGTATTGGGCTCTTGTCGTTGGGTCCTTTGGTTCGCTTCGAGCCATCTCAAATACCATCAACAGCTCAACACCACTTATTTTGTGTGGCGTCTCTGTTGCAATTGCCTTCAAAGCAGGGTTATTCAATATCGGTGCAACAGGGCAAATGCTCGCGGGGGGAATGGCTTCCCTGTGGGTGGGATTCGCCATGAATGGCCCAGGAATCATTCAGGTGCCACTTGCTGTTCTTGCAGGGGCAATTGGTGGTGCAGCGTTTGGTGCAATTCCCGGAATTTTGAAGGCCCGCACAGGAGCTCACGAAGTTATTACCACCATCATGTTGAACAACATGATGGCCTTCTTCATTTTGTGGATGTTGAAAACTGATTTGTTCCAGCGCGAAGACCGCACGGACCCAATTTCAAAACTGGTCACCGCGCAGGGAAGATTGCCTCGCTTGTTTGGATTCCTAGATGGACGTTCAGACCTCGTTGCACACGCAGGGTTCTTTGTGGCACTTGGTGCAGTTGCCGCGTATTGGTGGTTCTTGAAGAAGAGCACTACTGGTTTCGAATTCCGCGCATACGGTTTGAATGCCGATGCTGCAACGTACGCAGGTATGCATGTGAAACGACTCACCGTGTTGGCCATGGTGTTCGCTGGTGCAGTTGCGGGAATGGCCGGCGCTGCAGAGGTGCTCGGTACCTATGGTTACGCATCAGCAAACTTTGCTGGCAACATTGGGTTCGACGCCATTGCCATTGCATTGCTCGGTCAATCCAGCCCGTTGGGCACGTTGTTTGCGGCAATCCTGTTCGGCGCTCTGCAAGCTGGTGGGCGACAGATGCAGGCAAATAGTGATGTGCCTATCGACCTCATTGTTGTGCTGCGCGCATTGATCGTCATGTTCATTGCTGCACCGCTGTTGGTGAAGAGCATTTGGCGAACGAAGTCGGCAACAATTTCTGCTGGTCAAACATTTAGAGGGTGGGGATCATGAACATCGCAGTCGATTCAGATGCACCTCTGCTTTCGCTTGAGCAGCGAAAGCGAGCTCGCAACGTTGGTTTCTCTCTGGTTTTCCTCGGTTTAGTTTCTGCGTTTTTGTTAGCAGGTCGTCCAGGTAACGCGGGTTTCAAACTTGTTGATACCTACACGGTGTTTCTTCCGGCGCAACCATTTGCGCGTGCGCTTGCCGTTGCGTTGGTTGCACTTGGCGCAATTCAATTGTTTCGAGGTTTCGGCAAATGGACGAATGTCGTATTGGCGATTGCAACCGGAACCTTCGTTATTGCGTTCCTCACCTGGGCGGCATCGGGTGGCTCGTTCAGTCTCACTGGCATGTTGCAAGACACGGTGACGAGAAGCGTTCCCATCACGCTTGGCGCGATTGCAGGAATTTTGTGCGAACGAAGTGGCATTATCAACATTGCAATCGAAGGCCAATTGCTCGGTGGTGCCTTTGCTGGAGCGGTAGTCGGTTCGTTGTACGGGCCTTGGGCTGGTTTGCTTGGTGCAATTGCGATGGGCGTTGGACTGTCGGCGATTTTGGCCGTGTTCGCAATTCGTTTCCGCGTGGATCAAGTGATCGTGGGTTTCGCGATCAACTTCTTTTCGCTTGGGCTAACGAGTTTCTTGGCGCAGCGCGTGCTGACGCCTCACCCGGAGTACAACATCGTTAGGCCATTTACACCATATGCAGTTCCATTGCTCAGCAAGATTCCTGTAATTGGTGTGGTGTTGTTTACCCAAACCCTGTTTGTCTACGTTTCGATTATTGCAGTGGTGGTGTCAACGTGGTTCTTGTACCGAACGCGGTGGGGTCTTCGCACCCGCGCAATTGGTGAGTACCCGCAAGCAGCAGGAACACTTGGTGTCGACGTCATTAAGTTGCGCTATCGCAACGTGTGGATTGCGGGCGCTGTTGCTGGCTTGGGTGGCGCGTGGTGGCCGCTTGGAACGGTTGGTCGGTTCGATCAGAACATCACCAACGGTCGCGGTTTCATCGCTCTTGCTGCAGTCATCTTTGGTCGTTGGCATCCAGTAGGTGCGCTTACTGCTGCGCTTGTTTTCGGGCTATCCGAAGCCATTCAGTTGAAGATGTCAAACCTTGATACGGGAATTCCATCAGAGTTCTTGCTCATGGCGCCATACATTGTGACGCTCATCGTTGTGGCCGGTTTCGTTGGTCGCAGTCGCGCACCAAAGGCTGCTGGTCAGGCATACGACGCCAGCAAGTAAGCGTTACTTGGCTTTAGGTCGAAACGCTTCAACACCATTGCCCACGTCAATATGGGCGCCGCCAATGATGTCAATGCAGTAGGGAATTGCAGGCATAACTGCATCGAGACACTGTGCGATTGAAGTTGGCTTGCCGGGCAAATTGACGATGAGGCATGTGCCTCTAATGCCTGCGGTTTGACGCGACAAAATTGCGGTTGGAACATATTG
>CAITUB010000268.1 GCA_903895515.1 uncultured Acidimicrobium sp.
AGTTGGTCTCATTGGTCCGAATGGCACCGGTAAAACTCACCTGCTCAAAGTATTGAGTGGTGAAAACGAACCGACCGAAGGGAAAATTACCTTTGGGCCACGCACGTCAGTTGGCGTATTCACCCAGGTGAACAACCGACCAGACTTCCTTGGCCGCGAGTGCGTCGACATTGTGCTTGACCGTATTTCGGAAGAAGAAAAGGCCATGAAAACGTTGGCTCGTTATGGCCTGCGCAATAACGCTCGCCAAAAGTTTGAAACACTTTCCGGAGGGCAAAAGGCTCGACTCGAAATTTTGCGCCTCGAAATTGAAGGCCACAACGTGTTGTTGCTAGACGAGCCAACCGACAACTTAGACATCGAATCATCTGAAGCATTAGAAAAGGCGCTTGATGGCTTCGAAGGAACCGTGGTGGCAGTAAGTCACGACCGCACATTCCTTGCCCAATTCGATCGTTACATCATGATCACCGACGACGGCGAGGTGTACGCACTTCCCGACTTCGACATTGCCATGGCTGGTTTGAGTGAACCCGACAAACTTGCCGGCCTGCGTTTAGCTAAACCGCTAACTCGCGACTAAAGAACGCCTTCAGGCACGAAGCCATCGCCGAATGCTGTGCGTATTTCGGCAACGAGTGCATCGTTTGTCCAGAGATCGATAGCAGTCATCGCCATGATTTTTGCACCGTCCAAAATTGCACGTGTTGCATCATCGTTTGTTGCATAGTCAGCAAACTCTGGCGTGTGCAATGACACTCCGTGAGGCGCAACTGCAATCATTGGGTGAATTGAAGGCGTGAGGTAGCTGATATTTCCCATGTCGGTTGAACCGCCGCCAGTGCCAGCCATGTAGTCGGTGGTGAGCATTCGCCCAAACTGTGCAGAGTTTTCTACGTAAGCCGCAAGCAATGGAATGTTGTCAATAATGTCGGCATACGGGTTTGGCTGCCACTCAAGTTCAACTGTGCAACCAGCAGCTTGCGCGCCACCGTGCAAACAACCAGCAACGCGCTGCTTCAGCGGCTGCATAGTTTCAATGGTGTTCGAGCGAACATACCAATCCATTTCCGCTTCACGCGGAACGATGTTTGGCTTTTCTCCACCTTTCAAGAAAATTCCGTGAATGCGCTCGGTTGGCATGATGTGCTGGCGAAGTGCAGCAACATTCATGTATCCAAGCACTGCGGCATCAAGTGCGTTTTTACCAAGGTGCGGCGACACGGCAGCGTGTGCTGCTTCTCCTGTGTACTTGGCCAAGCAGTGCTGAATAGCAATTGCGTTCATGCGTGCAAGTTCGCGGTCAGCTGGGTGAATCATCATTGCTGCGTCAATGCCAGTGAATGCACCCTTGCGCGCCATTTCAATTTTTCCGCCGCCACCTTCTTCAGCTGGCGTACCCATCAAGCGCAAACGCCCACCCGCTTCTTCGGCTAATCCAGCAAGTGCAAGACCAGCGCCAAGACCTGCTGCGGCAATGATGTTGTGTCCGCATGCATGGCCGATTCCTGGCAGCGCGTCGTACTCGCACAACACGGCAACTGTGGTTCCCTTCGAACCAACCGCTACATCAAAGGCTGTGTCTAAGTCGTAAGCCTTACGCGTGACATTCAGTTGGTTGTCACCGATGGCATCGGTCAAACGCTTATGCGCGAAATGCTCTTCGTAGTTTTCTTCTGGGTGAGCGTGAATGTCATGACTGATA
>CAITUB010000269.1 GCA_903895515.1 uncultured Acidimicrobium sp.
CAAGCGATTGTCTTGCTCGATGACCATGCAGTTTCTGCCGATCTCGCCGAGACCGCCCAGGAAGATAACGCGAACTGGCGCTGCCATTAGTTGCTTGCTGCGCGAGCGGCGCGAAGGTTTTCGAGCACCTTCTTCGCACGATCTTCAAGACCAGCAGGTGGCGGGCCCATCGGCAATCGCGCTTCACCAACTTCAAGACCAAGCAGGTTCATCATTACTTTGCTTGGCAATGGGTTTGGGTTGTCGTCCCCTGTTTCATACATAAAGCTTTCGAGCAAGCGTGCATTCACGCGGCGCGCACCTGCGGTGTCGCCCTTTTCCCACAGGTTGAACATTTCTTGATGATCTTGCGCGCACCAGTGTGTTGCCACACCGATAACTCCAGTTGCACCAATCGACATGAATGGCAACGTGAGAATGTCGTCGCCGCTGTACAACTCGAAGCCGGCTGGCGCCTGACTCATGAGCACTGCAGATTCCGAAGGGCTTCCAGCAGCGTCTTTCACTGCAACAACGTTCTTCACTTCGCGCGCAAGCTTCAGCAACAATGCAGTTGAAATTTTGCGACCCGTACGCGCTGGAATGTCGTACAACACCACTGGGAGTTCAGTACTTTCGCACACTGCGCGCATGTGCGCTTCAATGCCAGCCTGCGAAGGACGGTTGTAATACGGAGTAACAGCCAAAATTCCGGCAACGCCCAACTTGCTGGCTTCCTTCGTCATGTGAATGGAGTGCGCAGTGTCGTTCGACCCTGTTCCAGCAATGACCGGAATGGTGACGGCGCCGACAACGGCTTCAAACAAGCTCAGTTTTTCGGCGTCGGTAAGTACGGGCGATTCACCAGTGGTTCCAGCAACAACGAGCCCGTCATTGCCGTTGTCTTGCAACCATTTGGCCAAGCGACGAGCACCATCCAAATTCAATGAGCCGTCCTTGTGGAACGGCGTAACCATTGCTGTAACTACACGCCCAAACCTTGCCATTTAAGAAAGACTAGTTGCCAGCAACCAGTTCGGACCCAAGTTCAAACTTGGTGAATTCTTCACCAGTGTCTTCATGATCCTCGAACTGAATAACGCCCATTTCTTCAAAGCGATGACGCAGCCACTTGTCGTTGCGGTCAAGCAGACCAAGCTTCTTGCAGTTCGGCACAATTTTGGCAAACAGCAACTGCTGGAAGAACGCACGAGTTGGGTCTTGCAAGACCAATGGAACGACGTCGCGAGGACGAACGCCCATGCGCTCCCATACTTCTTGTTGCAAGAAGCGATCGCGCATACGAATGCTTGCTTCGAATGCGAACTCCTGACGATCCTTCATTTCGGCATCCGACATTCCGTCGTATACCTCTTTAAGGCTGAGTACGCCGAAAGCCACGTGACGTGCTTCGTCGCTCATGACGTAGCGAAGCAACTTCTTCAACAACGGCTCACCGGTGAGTTCGTGCATGTAACCGAATGCAGCAAGAGCAAGGCCTTCAACCATGATTTGCATTCCGAGGTACGTCATGTCCCAACGGCTGTCTTGAATGATGTCATCGAGCAACAATCCCAAGTGAGCATTCACTGGGTACATGCCGCCAAGTTTTTCATTCAAGTACTTCGCAAACACTTCAACGTGACGAGCCTCGTCCATTACCTGAGTTGATGCGTACAACTTTGCGTCATACCAAGGAACAGTCTCCACAATTTTTGCGGTGCAAATAAGTGCACCCTGTTCGCCGTGCAAGAACTGCGACAACATCCAACGACGACTTTCAATACCAAACTCCAACCATTCTTTGTCAGCCCACTTCGCAATTGGAGTGTCGGCATAAAACGCTGGATCGATTCCTGCACCAATTGCGGCTTGGTCTGCTGCAATCGTGCGCTCAATATCAACTTCGGTTTCCCACGGAAGATCTGTTTCACCGTTCCACTGACCGGTCTTCGCTTTTTCATACAGCTTGCGAAGTGGTGGACGAGTCAATGAGTAGTCCCACGTGAAGATGGTTTCGCCACCACTCTTCACTGCATGCTGAACCGCATTCGGATCGGTATTGCGGACACTGAGAATTGCCTCAATGTCATTAATTTGATCACGGCCGATGATTTGTTCGTTGCTGTTATGCGTAACGGTCATAAATGTCAGCATATGACCCCTATTGACCTCAAGTAGTGTTGGGGCGCTGGCCAGGGCACCCGCCCGCCAGTCCCAACCGTAAGAAAGGCATATTTCATGCGTAAATCCCTCATCGGTCTGCTCGCAGTAGCAGGCCTCACCCTGTCGGCATGTGGCGGAAGCAGTACCTCTTCCGACACCACCGCAGCAGCAGGCACCTCGGGCAACGAATGCACCGCGGGCAAAACACTTGCTGAAGGCAAGCTCACCATCGGCACCGGCAACCCGGCATTTAGCCCATGGGTAGAAAACGATGCACCTGAAGCAGGCGAAGGTTTCGAAGCAGCAGTTGCCTACGCAGTAGCAACGCAACTCGGATTCTCAACTGAAAACGTTTCATGGGTTCGCACAAGTTTCGACGAAGCAATTCAGCCAGGCGCGAAGAGCTTTGACTTCAACTTGCAGCAGTACTCCATCACCGACGAGCGCAAGCAAACTGTTTCGTTCAGTGATCCGTACTACACCACTAACCAAGCAATTGTTGGTTACGCAGACTCAGCAGCAGCAAGTGCAACCACCGTTGCCGAGTTGCAGGGTTTGAAGTTTGGTGTGCAGTCAGGAACAACCAGCCTGGAGTTCTTGAACACCGTGGTGATGCCAACGAACGAACCATATGTATATGACGACAACGCAGCAGCAAAGGCTGCGCTTGAGGCGAAGCAGATCGACGCAATCATTGTTGACTTGCCAACCGCGTTCTATATTTCGGCAGTTGAAATTGAAGGCACCAAAGTTATTGGTCAGTTCCCTGCAGGCGAAGGCACAGCAGCAGACCAATTCGGAATGGTGTTCGACCTTGGCAACCCACTTGTTGACTGTGTCAACGTTGCACTTACTGCATTGAAGGATTCGGGCGAGCTCGCAACAATTGAGCAGACCTGGTTGTCCGACAAGACCAGCGCACCAGTAATTAGCCTCGGCTGATTTCGCGTTAGGTAAAACGTACGCAACTACAAACTGAACGAAAAGAGTTTGAGCGACGGCAGCGCCGGCGTAGCAATACCATTGCTGCGTTGAGCA
>CAITUB010000270.1 GCA_903895515.1 uncultured Acidimicrobium sp.
GTACTTCTTGCTATCGGAGTAAGTGGATTTGGTTCGGAAATGTTCCGCATCGCAGAATCACAGGCAGCGGGAATCAATATGGACCACGAAAAGTGGAGCGTGCTTGGTTACCCACTCGCCCAGCTTGTTAACGGTTCGTCAGAATCAACGCTCAACACGTTGCACCAGGTGCTGTGGACATCGCACGTACTTTCCTTTATTGCATTCCTCGTCATTTTGCCAATCACCATGTTGCGCCACATGTTTACGTCGCCGTTGAACATGTACTTGAAGGATCGTGAGCGTCCAAAGGGCGCAATGAAGGCAATGCCAAACCTCACCGAGACATCACTCGAAACGTTTGGTGCACATGTTGTTGAAGACTTCACCTGGAAGCAACTGCTCGACCTAGATGCCTGCACCATGTGTGGCCGTTGCACCAGCGTGTGCCCAGCCCATGCAACAGGCAAGCCGCTCGACCCACGCGAAATTGTGTTGAAGAGCGGTGAAGTAATGGCCGCGACTGCATCTCATGCACGTGGTGGAAAAGTGTCTCCACCACTCAGTGTTGACAGTGAAATCACCATTTCTGCAAACTCGTTGTTCGAACGCATTTCGAGCGAAGAAATTTGGGCGTGCACATCGTGCAAGGCATGTGATGAAATCTGTCCAGTAAATATTGAAATTCTGGACAAGATTTTGGACATGCGTCGTTACCTCTCACTTATGGAAAGCGACTTCCCTGCAGAACTAGGCAACGCATACCGCGCAATGGAAAACCAGGGCAACCCTTGGGGAATGAGCCAGAGCGATCGTGGCGAATGGGCAAAAGACTTGGATGTCACCGTGCTCGACCCTGGTGCTGCTTTCAACCACGAGTACTTGTACTGGGTTGGTTGCGCAGGAAGCTTCGACGACAAGAATAAAAAAGTTACGCAATCCATGGCGAAGCTGCTGAAGCGTGCCGGCATTGATGTGGCGATTCTTGGACCAAGCGAAATGTGCACGGGTGACAGTGCCCGTCGAAGCGGCAACGAATACCTCTTCCAAATGCTGGCCATGCCAAACATTGAAATGCTGAACGGCATGGGTGTGCGCAAAATTATTACGCAGTGCCCACACTGCTTCAACACACTTGCTAACGAGTACCCGCAGTTCGGTGGAACATACGAAGTGATTCACCACTCACAGTTACTTGAACACCTCATTGACTCGGGCAAGCTCGATGTCAGCGATGCAACACTTGAAGAGCGCATCACGTATCACGACTCGTGTTACCTCGGCCGTCACAACGACGTGTACATGGCACCTCGCAACGTTGTCGGATCCATTAAGGGTGTTGACATTGTTGAAATGCCGCGCAACGGCACCAAGGGAATGTGCTGTGGCGCTGGCGGAGCTCGAATGTGGATGGAAGAAACCATCGGAACAAAGGTGAACGACGAGCGTGCTGCTGAAGCAATTTCAACAGGTGCTTCACGCGTCGCAACCGCATGTCCGTTCTGTTACATCATGTTGGACGACGGTGTGAAGGGTGCTGGCAAGGAAGAACACGAAGTGAAAGTTGCCGACATTTCCATTCACTTGCTCGACGCAATTGAAAATGGTGAGCGACTTCGTGCTGCAAGTTCAGCACCACTCAGTGCGCCGGTTGCTGGCGAATAATTCGTTTACTTTAAAAAGTTTTCGAAATACCGACTTGGGGTTGGCCCACGCTGACCTTGATATTTAGATCCGCGCGCACCTTTTCCATACGGGTTGTCGGCTGGCGTCGTCATAGTCATGAAACTCACTTGACCAATTTTCATGTTTGGGTACAAGGTGATGGGCAAGTTCGCCACATTTGATAACTCAAGTGTGATGTGGCCATCAAAGCCAGCATCTATGAAACCGGCCGTTGAGTGGATAAGAAGTCCGAGTCGACCCAGCGAACTCTTGCCTTCAACTCGTGCCACAAGATCGTCTGCAATTGCTACGCGCTCAAGCGTGGAACCCAATACAAACTCACCTGGGTGCAACATAAACACACCATCTTCGGGAACTTCAACAAGCTCTGTTAAATCGGTGAGATCTTTTTTGACATCAATTACCGCTGAGGTGTGATTGCGAAACACGCGGAACAGGTTTGACACCTTGACATCAATTGATGATGGCTGAATGCACGATTCATCGAGTGGGTCAATAATGATGCGACCCTGGCCGAGGGCCTCGCGAATACTTTTGTCAGACAAGATCACAACGAAGCACCCTAGTGAACGGACCCCTCGGTGGGAAAACCTCGCGAAATATGGGCTTTACGAGACGAGGCTGAGCAATGCCCAGAGAGCGGCAACGAAGCCAACTGCGGCCATGGCAAACGACCGACTGCGAGGCGCCTGAGGGAGAGATCCTTCGGCAACTTTTTGAGGTGGCCTTACGACCGCAAGCACATTGCCAACACACATTGCCGCCCCAAATGCCAGAACCAACCACGCGAGGAGGTCTTTACCAAGAAACACGACTAGTCGCCGAGTACGTCTTCGATGGAGTTGTCCATCGCCATGTTTTCAAAGCGTGTGTACGTTGCCAACCATGCAAGTTTTGCAAGGCCAAGTGGACCGGCACGGTGCTTCGCAACGCTGATTTCGGCAAAACCTTTGAGGTTTGGATCTTGCTCGTAAATTTCACCGCGATACAAAAACATGACGACGTCGGCGTCTTGCTCAAGTGCTCCAGATTCGCGCAAGTCGGAAAGCGTTGGGCGCTTATCTTGTCGACTTTCCAAACTTCGACTCAACTGACTTAATGCAAGTACCGGAACATTGAATTCGCGAGCGAGCAACTTCAGTTTTCGACTGATTTCGCTCACTTCTAATTGGCGGTTTTCCGGACGACCGTCGCCACCCATCAATTGCAAATAGTCAATAACAATGAGTGCTAGTCCACCTTCGCGGCTGTA
>CAITUB010000271.1 GCA_903895515.1 uncultured Acidimicrobium sp.
ACTCTGTAACACGTTTCAGATACTCTGAGAACGTAATCATCCAGACGATCTGAGGGTCCTGGCCCTTTGAAGATCACCAACCGGTTCAATCCGGTGGTAACGCCAGGTTCGATGAGGAGCATCATGTTAAACGACCCTTGCCCGTTTGTTGATCGGCGAACCACTCGCCTTTCGCGAGAAGAAATATCAGATCTGTTGCGATTCCGACACTGGATTCCAGCAACACGGGGAATTGGCGGTAATCAACGAGATCTCATCTTGGTGCTCATCCGTGTTGGAGTGTTCAAAAAGTCGCGAACTCACTTCTCTCAACTTGAACCCAAGATGCATTTACAGCGTGCTGATCAGCAACTTGATGGCACGTGGATTCTTTCGTTTGATAATGGAAAAAAGAAATGGACACACACGTGGAGCCCGCCGGTGCGTAAATAGTTTATGGAATGGCTTGAAAACCCAGATTATGTAGAGTTCAATCGCGCGACACCCATTGGTTACCGTTCAACCGTGAGAGAGGTTGTTCTTCTGCAGGAGAAAGACGGAGCAGACTCTCGAACAATCTGGGCTTCACTACTTCCCGATGACAGCCTGAAAATTTTTGGTCAAGATCTGGGACCTACCGTAGAACAATTCTTCGGTGCCGATGAATACGAATTCGCCCACACCATTCCATCTGCATACGTTCATCCATTTCTTGAGTTACTCGGGGCAACCGAAGTCAAAGACGTATTAGGTGCACTGAAACACTTTGGTGGCCCTCGATATCCCGAAATATCTGCTGCACTCGAACAGGCAAAAGCATTCATGCCTATTCAGTTTTGGAGTTGGTTCTAATCACACACAAACCAGGAGGAAATATGGACAAGGCATTCAAACTTGCTTATAAATGGCACACCGGACATTTTCGTAAAAAGACCACTATTCCTTACATTTCTCACCTCATGGCAGTAAGCGCACTTGTGCTTGAACACGGCGGCACAGAGAAACAAGCCGAAGCTGCACTCCTCCACGACATTCTTGAAGACACCCCATGCACGTATGAAATGGTCCGGCGAAAAGTCGGCAAGGAAGTTGCTGACATGGTTCAGGCTTGCACTCATGTCGAAAACGAAGGCGAGAAATCTGACGAACAGTGGAAAGCTCGTAAACAGATCTACCTCGATCATCTGGTTGCCGAGGACCACAACCAGCAATCACTTCTCGTTGCGTTGGCAGACAAAACCCACAATGCCGAAGCAACTCTTCGCGATTGGGTGCGAAATGATCGAAGGAACGACTGGTTCGGCGAGGTTTTCAATGCGTCGTTTAAATATCAGCAGTGGTGGTACCACGGGTTATTGGATGCCTTTAGGACTTTGGCAGTTCCCCAAAGTTTGTTGACGAGGTTTGAATATGCAGTCGTGCAAATGTTTGGACAACCTTCGTGACGCGTCTAGACAATCTGCACGCATCAATTGCTGATTGGTTTGTGCAGCGCGGTGGAAAGCTTGATGTGGTCAACAGTTCCGACGTTGAGTTAACCGAAATCACAACCGGCTCATGGACTGTGTTCATTGGGCCAGACACGTGGGACGATGACGAATACGACATGCAGACAGACAGTTTGGAAGTTGCGATCCTCATCGAATCCTCCATTGACGAAAGTCGCTACGACGAGGGTGAAATCAGCTCTCTTGTTGAGGAAATGGAGAAACAGATCGACGATGACTCTGTAACTCTGATGCTTAATTACCCAGACGGCAAAGCCCTCTGGCTGGCACGCTCAATCTTCGTGGAGGAAAACGAGGCTGAAATTCTCGGCCCGATACTTGAGAATCTAAACAATTGGGCTGATGTTGCCTATACAAAATTTGCAACTTGGCCCAATGTTCCACGCTTCAAACTGATTGCTGACGAAAACCTGAGCTAACTATTTCGTGATGCGAACTGTGTCGTAATCACCGGTCTTAACAAATTCAACAGTTACGCCGCGATACGTCACTTTGTCGCCATTGATCAGTAGGTCAAACGGTCGCGAGACTCCTGCTGGGACAAGATTGTCCGCCCAACGATCACCCGCGTCACTGTCAATGAATCCGTCAGTTCCTACATATCGATTGGTGTCCGTAGTTGTATCAATCCAGTACACCGAAACTCCATAGGAGGCGGTTCCTGAGTTACCAGACTTACGTCCGTAGTCGCTATCCAACATCCGTTTCCCCCAGCCTTCAGCGCGGTGAGATTCAATAACAACAGCGTTGGTGTCCGAGATGGGGATAATCACCCCGCGTGGTCCACGTTGTAATCGTTCAAGCGGAATGAGCGTGATTTCTTTGGACTTTTCTTCGATGGGCATGCAATACAACTCATCGCTTCCCATCCACCCAGTAAAAAATGTGTCCCACACGTTGAGCATGACCGAACTGCCGTTTTGATTATCCATGATGCTGATGCTTGACCGCGGAGTATGTCCGGCAAGACCCATCGGGTGGCCCCACTCATGAATCCAGAAACTCCACAAGTCATATTCGTTGTTATAGAAATACTCAGATCCACCGAAAAGATTTTTCACAGGGCCTTCGTTGGTTTCAACACGCCAGTTAGCCATTCCTAAATCGGGTGAAACAAGCTTGATGCTTCGCGGGAACAACACGAATACAAAGTCCGAGTTGGTGAAGTCCACTGTGGGGTCAGCAATGGACACCACTTCTTGGGCCATTGGTATCACCGTTGCACGGTCGCCCTTCCGCAATCCATAGCTTGGAATCGTTCGTGACATCTGAAACCACTGTTTTGGAAACTGCCAATTAAACGACAGAGCTCCATTCGACGTGAATGCAAACCATTTATTAAATTCTGCAATTTGTGCATCGGCTGCAGTCAGTTCGGCAGCAGTTCCTAAAGCATCAGGAAACTCAATCGCTAGTAGTTGGACATTGACGCGACCAGACGTTGGCAGTGTCGGAGTACCGCCACTTTCGCCTCGTGGAAAACCCACATTCCACGGCTGATACTTCTTTGTTCGTGCTTCGCGCAGTCTGCATGCCGCTTGATCACTGCCCCCAGCAGGCATCGTTGGAAGCGCTTCGACAGTTGGCACCGTTGACACCGTTTTCTTGTTTGTAACCCACACCAACCGTTTGCCTACTTTTTTACACGTCTGCTTTTGCTTCTGAACGGTGCGGGTTGTGCCTTGTTTTCTGCACGTGGTGGTTGAAGCCTGAACCTCATGTGCCTTGCGCACGTCCTGAGGAGAAGTGTCGGATGTGAGTGAGACCGAAGGAATTACCGACAGCACTACGGATGCCCCAGCAGTAGCCATTTGGCAAAGGATGCACATAGGTGAACTTTACTGCTTGACAACCAAAGCACGACCTGTGTAATAGTTGGTTCTTCACTTGCCGTTTGGTCGGCCAATTGCACACATCTTCCCTGAACAGCCAACTACCAAGGGGAACATGTGCCACCAGAACTTCAGCCTGAAATGCCAATGTTTGGAGCAATAGTGAATACACAATCAAGCGATCGCGGAAACGAGCCAGTGACGTGGAATCAGTTTCATACATTCGCGAATCAAATGGACGCACGTTTCGTTGCAATAGAAGCACGGTTCAATGAAATGGACGCTCGTTTCATTGCAATTGAAGCACGGTTCAACGAACTTGATAAGAGGTTCAACGAATTAGATGCAAAGATCAACCAGCTGCGGGGTGAATTCCTCGAGTTCAAGGAAGAGATGCGACTCGTTCCTGTGAAAATTGCCGGCTGGGTTGCAGGAGCAATGATCGGTTCTAGCGGCGTTATCTTTGGCGGTTTTCAACTGTTGCGCGGTCTGCTCTAGACCCCAAAGTGGTCTAACCTCTGCTCAGCACTACTGCTGAAAGGGGAATATATGACAATGGCGTCATATAAGAACTACTCGGCACTCGAAGCGGCAGAACTTCGCGTACGCGAAGCCGGCGAGTGGTTGAAGTTGGAAGATGGCCTGATCGAAACGATCGTCGCACCACGAAGAATCATCGAGGTGGCTATTCCATTTCGACGAGACGACGGTTCGCGCGATCAGCTCACTGGTTGGCGGGTGCATCACAACACCACTCGTGGACCAGCAAAAGGTGGAATTCGTTATCACCAAGACGTGAACCGCGAAGAAGTAATCGCGCTCGCTATGGGTATGTCGCTAAAGACCGCCATTGCCAACTTGCCGCTTGGTGGCGCAAAGGGCGGTGTCTGTTTTAACCCAAAGGATTATTCCATCGGTGAAATTGAGCGCATCACTCGTCGCTATGTTTCCGAAATTTCTTCATTCCTTGGACCAGACAAAGATGTTCCTGCCCCCGATGTTGGGACAAACTCGCAAATTATGGCGTGGATCATGGACCAATATTCAACTGGCGTAGGTCATGCAACTCCAGGTGTTGTCACCGGAAAGCCAATTGAACTTGGCGGTTCGCTTGGTCGCGAGTCTGCCACCGGTCGCGGTGTTGTTGAAGCAGCAGCGCTGATGCTTGGCAAAATGGGAACTTCACTGCAGGGCAAGAAGATTGCCATCCAGGGTTACGGACAAGTTGGTTCGTGGGCTGCGCGTCTTGCTGCAGCACGTGGTGCACTCATCGTTGGCCTTTCCGATGTTGGTGGCACCATTCATTCAGCTTCGGGGCTCGACCTTGCAGCTATCGACAAAACATTCCGTGAAGGCGCACGAAGTGTGTGCGATACAGGAATAGGTGAAGTGGTTGCACGAGGCGTTGCGGGTTCGACTGCTGTTTTCGCTCTTGACTGCGACATTGTCATGCCATGCGCGCTCGGAGACGCCGTTGGCGAGGAAGAAGCGAACAATATGAAAGCCACGTTGGTCGTGGAAGGCGCAAACGGACCGCTCACCCCTACTGCCGACCTCATCTTGGCCGACAAAGGCGTCATCATCATTCCCGACGTATATGCAAACGCTGGTGGCGTTACTTGCTCTTACCTTGAGCAGTGTCAGAACTTTGCGCACTTAACGTGGGACGAAGACGAAGTGAATGCACGAGTGATCGACCTCATGCGCGCTGCATTCGAACGCTTCTATGCATTCTCTCAGGAATCGAAATTGCCAAACAGGCTTGCTGCTTCGGTGCTTGGAGTAAAGACAATCGCCGATGCGCACCGCATGCGCGGCCTGCACCCATAAGCCAACAGGGCTCTATACGGGCTGCTTGACAGCCAAAGTA
>CAITUB010000272.1 GCA_903895515.1 uncultured Acidimicrobium sp.
CCGGTTACAACGGTTCCACGACCAGTGATCGTGAACACGTCTTCAATTGGCATAAGGAATGGCTTGTCAAGTTCACGCTTTGGCTCTGGGATTGAGTCGTCACATGCGCGGATCAAGTTCATGACCTGCTCTTGTGCTGCTTCATCACCTTGGAGTGCCTTCAATGCTGACACACGAACTACTGGAGCGGTGTCGCCAGGGAACTCGTATGCGTTGAGCAAGTCGCGAACTTCGATTTCAACGAGTTCGAGAAGCTCTTCGTCTTCCACCATGTCTGCCTTGTTCAAAGCAACAACGATGTATGGAACGCCTACTTGGCGTGCGAGCAACACGTGCTCACGAGTCTGTGGCATTGGACCGTCAGTTGCAGCAACCACGAGGATCGCGCCGTCAACCTGTGCAGCACCAGTGATCATGTTCTTGATGTAGTCAGCGTGACCTGGCATGTCAACGTGTGCGTAGTGGCGCTTCTCTGACTCGTATTCGATGTGCGCGATCGAGATCGTGATACCACGAGCCTTCTCTTCTGGCGCCTTGTCGATCTGATCAAAAGCGGTTACTTCAGCCAAACCCTTTTTTGCCAATGTGGCAGAGATGGCTGCAGTCAACGTGGTTTTACCGTGGTCAATGTGACCCATGGTTCCGATGTTGACGTGTGGCTTATTGCGCTCGAATTTTGCCTTTGACATTGCTACTCCTTGTGTTCTTTTCTCTGAATTTGTTCTTTGGTTATGTAAATCGTGATGCTCGTGTTAGCTATTCGCCACGCACGCGCTTGATAATTTCTTCTGCAACAACTGCCGGCACCTGCTGATAGCTGTGAAACTGCATCGAGTAGGTTGCACGACCCTGTGTGCGCGAACGCAGGTCTGTACTGTATCCGAACATTTCCGAAAGCGGAACCTGCGCCTTGATGTTCTGCGCGTTGCCATTGGCTTCCATGCCCTCAATGCGGCCACGGCGGCTGGACAAGTCGCCCATTACGTCACCCATGTAGTCATCTGGGGTCACTACTTCAACCGCCATGATTGGCTCAAGGATGATTGGGCCTGCTGCCTGGGCTGCCTTGCGGAACGCCATTTGGCCGGCAATTTTGAACGCCATTTCGCTGGAGTCAACGTCGTGGTACTGACCGTCAACAAGTGACACTTTCACGTCCACTGTTGGGTAACCAGCAAGCACGCCGTTGTCGAGCGCTGACTGAATTCCTTGGTTGGTTGGCTGAATGTATTCACGAGGAATACGACCACCAGTGATGTCATCTTCGAAGATGTAGCCGCCGCCGACGCCGCTTGGCTCGACAGTGATCTTCACAACTGCGAACTGACCCGAACCACCCGACTGCTTGATGTGTCGGTATTCCACCGACTCCACCTTCTTGGTGATGGTTTCGCGGTACGCAACTTGTGGCTTACCAACAGTTGCATCCACGCCGAATTCGCGTTGCATGCGGTCTACAAGAACTTCAAGGTGCAACTCACCCATTCCCGAAATAACGGTCTGAGCAGTTTCTTCGTCGGTGCGAACACGAAAGGTTGGGTCTTCGTCAGACAATGACTTGAGCGCTTTGCCCAACTTGTCTTGGTCGGCCTTCGTCTTTGGTTCGATTGCAACGTGAATAACTGGCTCTGGGAATTCCATGCGCTCCAAGATGATTGCGTTGCTGCGATCACACAAGGTGTCACCAGTGGTGACTTCCTTGAAACCAAGTCCGGCAACAATGTCACCTGCGTATGCGGTGTCGATGTCTTCGCGTTGGTTTGCGTGCATCAAGAGCAAGCGACCAATGCGCTCACGCTTTTCTTTGGTGGAGTTGTAGCACTCTTCACCCTTCGAAATTTTTCCTGAGTACACGCGGAAGTAAGTAAGACGACCGAATGGGTCAGCAACGATTTTGAATGCAAGTGCCGAGAACGGCGCTGCATCGTCTGGCTTACGTGTCAACACTTCATCGCTGTCTGGCTTGAGGCCTTCAGTGTCTGGAATGTCGAGCGGGCTTGGCATGTATTCAACAACGGCGTCAAGCATTTGCTGCACGCCCTTGTTCTTAAATGCTGAACCACACAAAATTGGAACGAATGAGAATGCAAGAGTTCCCTTGCGGATACCGGCGCGCAATTCAGCTTCGTCAAGATCGCCAGATTCAAGGTACTTCTCCATGAGCACTTCGTCTTCGCTGGCAACAATGTCGAGCAACTCGGCTCGGTACTGCTTTGCCTTCTCGAGGTACTCGGCAGGAATTTCTACGTCTGCATACGTTGAGTCTTTTTCGTCGCCGTCCCACAGAACAGCTTTCATCTTCACGATGTCGATAAGGCCCTTAAATTCGGCCTCGCCACCATAAGGAAGCTGCAATACGGCAGGAACTGCCTGCAAACGGTCCTTGATCATGTCAAGTGTGCGGTAGAAGTTTGCACCGGTGCGGTCCATCTTGTTGATGAAGCACATACGAGGAACTTTGTACTTGTTTGCTTGGCGCCACACGGTTTCGGTCTGTGGCTCTACGCCAGCAACCGAGTCGAATACTGCAACTGCACCGTCAAGTACGCGCAATGAGCGCTCTACTTCAACTGTGAAGTCCACGTGACCAGGCGTGTCAATGATGTTGATTCGATGATCGCGCCAGAACGCTGTTGTTGCAGCTGAGGTGATGGTGATACCACGCTCTTGTTCCTGAATCATGTGGTCCATTACGGCTCCACCTTCGTGCACTTCACCGATCTTGTATGTCTTTCCGGTGTAGTACAGAATGCGCTC
>CAITUB010000273.1 GCA_903895515.1 uncultured Acidimicrobium sp.
CGAAGTCGGTGAGAGCACTGTGGTGTGCTTGGTGAACAATGGTTGCTCCGTATTGTGCGACAACAGTTGCTAGTGCGTCTGCGTTTGCACCCACGGTTACCGCTTCAAGCGAGGTGCCCATTTGTGTTGCAAGATTGCGCGCTGCTGTTAAGACGCCGAGCGATGCTGAAGCAATGGTTCCACGATCGTGTTCGATGACTGCAAGAACGCTCATTTGAACACGCCCAATTCTTCGAGTAAGTCAACGACTGCAGAGGCTGCCTCTGGGCCAGTACCTAAAATTTGTGTGTTGCTCACGCGTTCTGGGGGACGCTGCAACTGAATCATTTTCAATCCGCCAACAGAGCCGGTTGATTCTGTGCGCGTGACGTCTACCTTCTTCGAAGCCAAGCGACCCTTCATGGTCGGGTAACGCGGAAGGTTGATTCCTTCTTTCACGCCAACTGCAGAAGGCATTGGCAAGAGGTATATCTCCATGCCAGCATCGCTCTCACGACGAACCTTGGCAAAAGTGCCTTCGATGTCAAGCCCCTTTGCACCATTGACCATTGGTCGACCTAACTTGAGTGCAACACGAATGCCAACTTGGTATCCACATGAATCTGCTGATTCATTGCCGAACAGCACCAAATCAAACTTGCCGTTTGCGTTTTCAAGATCGGTAATGACTGAAGCTATTGCCTGAGCAGTGCGCTGCGGATCCCAATCCGATTCCGTAATGGGAACAAGCACTGCTTTTGCTGCTCCAACGCTGACTGCGGTGCGCAACTGCTCTTCTGCTTCTGCAGGACCAAGGGTAAGCACGGTGACTTCGCCACCATGTTTTTCCACCAGTTGCACTGCTTGTTCAACCGCACACTCTTCGTGTGGGCTGACGGTGAAACCAAGAAACGCTGTATCTACGCCAAGTCCATCTTCGGAGATGTTGATTCGCGCACCAGGTGCTGGCACGCGCTTCACGCAAACAAGAATGTTCATGTTGAGGTGCTTAGCTCTTCATGCGAGCATCGGTTGGGTCAAACAGCGCTTGGCTGCCAACTCGTGCAACCTTCACTGGGAACAGCTCGTTCATGTACATCACGCGCAGTTCGTTGCCTTCAACAGCATGTTCTGGTGTGAGGTAGGCGAGGAGCAAGTACTTGCCAAGTGATGGTCCCATGCCTGCAGTAGTTACGCGTGAAACGCGACCCTTTGCGTCAACGATGCGATCGCCAGTCTTGGTGAGAATTGGTTCGTTTCCGCCAGTTGGGTAACGCTTGATTCCCGACTTGGAAGTGTGGTCAAGAATTTCGAGCGTGCACATAATTGCTGCTGGCTTTTCTTCACGCGCCTTCATGTAGTCAGCCTTACCAATGAAGTCTGCTGACTTCACCTTCGGACGTGCCAAGCCTGCTTCAACTGGTGTGTATTCGCTTTCGAGTTCTGCACCCATGAGGCGGTAACCCTTTTCAATGCGACCGGTTACTGCATACACGCCCATTCCAACTGGAATGATGTCAAATTCTTTTCCGGCTTCGGAAATGGTGTCCCACATGCGCAGACCGTGCTCCATACGTGTGTAAACCTCCCAACCATTTTCTCCAACATAAGAAATGCGGAACATGGTTGCAGGTACACCGTCGATCAATACATCGCGTACCGATCCGTATGGGAAGTTTGCTTGCGACACATCGAATGGAATCAATTTGCCTTCGGCATCGATGGTTTGTGTTGCCTTGGCCATGGTCTTTTCTGCATTTGGTCCCCATACGCCAATAGTGCAGAGCGCTTGGCTCATGTCGGTGAATGTGACGGAGCCATCGGTTGGCATGTACTTCTTGAACCAGTACTTGTCGCGTCCACCGTCGAATGCGCCGGTGATAACACGGAAGTGTTCTTGACCAAGACGCATGATGGTGAGGTCTCCACGGAATCCACCGCCCGGGGTGAGCAACGGTGTGTACACCGAACGACCAACAGCGACATCCACGTTGTTCACGCAGACATATTGCAGGAAGTCGACAACGCCTGGGCCTTCGAAATCGAATTCGTTGAACGCGGTGAGGTCCACCATGCCAACTGATTCGCGCATTTGCATGTGCTCTGCATTGGTAATTGGCGACCACCAGCGGGCATCCCATTCGTGTTCGCGTGGTGCGCATACTTCTGGGAACTTGTCGACGAGTTTCGCATTCGATGCGAACCACTGTGGGCGCTCCCAACCGCGGGCATCGAAGAATGTTGCACCGAGTGCTTCTTCACGTGGGTAAAACGGGCTGCGACGCATATTGCGCTGTGATGCCCACTGTTCGCGCGGGTGCACAATGCCGTACGTCTTGTTGAAGTGCTCATCGCAACGTGCGTAAATGTGATGCTCGGTCTTTTCGTGTGGGTAAAAGCGACTGATGTCAGATGAGTGTGGGTCGCACAAGTGTGGGTATCCGTAAGTCATCCACTCGGCAACGAGCTGAGCAATGCCTGGACCTTCTTTAATCCACACTGCAGCTGCTGACCACAAGTTTTTTACTTCAACGGTTTCGCCGAGTACTGGCATTGCGTCTGGAGTGAGTGAGAGCAAGCCGTTGATGGCGTATTTAATTTCGGCGTCGCCGAGCATTTCCATCAGTTCAATTGCTTGTTCCATCTGCGGATCGAAGTCGTCCATGGTGAGTGGCAATTCGGTTGGGGAGAGTGCCGATGCTTCGTTCGACGGAATGTCGTTTGGATGCATGAAGATTGC
>CAITUB010000274.1 GCA_903895515.1 uncultured Acidimicrobium sp.
ATGAGAGTTAGGGCGGTCTAGGCGTAACTCATGCGGTGCATCAAATACCGCAGGGTCATGATTCGCGGCGCCAAGCGAAGTGAGCACCACGGTTCCAGGCTCGATAGTGAAGGTGTTACCCAGTGCTTCGTATTGCACTGCTTTCAGTGGAATACGCACGGTGTGTTGCACTGGTCCGTCGTAGCGCAACAACTCGTCGATGGCTTGCGAGTTGAGTCCGTACTGATGAACGATTGCAGCTTGTTCTGGGTGGCGCAACAGCGCAAGTGTTGAGTTGCCTATGAGGTTCACGGTGGTTTCATGACCAGCGATGTACAGCAACACAAGAAATGCCATCAGTTCATCGGTGGTCATTTTGTCGCCGGCTTCTTCTGCGGTGATCAAACTCGACAACATGTCGTCGCCCAAATTCTTGCGACGATCTTCAATGATGGAAGTGAGATAGGGAACTAGTTGTTCAATCGCGGCATCTGATTGAGCGAGTTCTTCATCAGTTGCTGTTGGCTCTAACGAATTGGTAATGATCTGTGACCATTCGCGCATTTCCTCGGCGCGCTCCGTAGGCATGGCGAGCAAATCTGAAATCACCTGAAAAGGAACGGGGAATGCAAGATCGTCAATGAGTTCAATCGACCCACGGTCGTGCGCGGCGTCGAGAACAGTGTCTACTAATTGCTGAATGCGGCCGCGGAGTTTTTCCATTGCACTTGGCGTAAATGATTTCGACACAATGCGGCGCAGGCGAGTGTGGTCTGGTGGGTCAAGGTTCAAAATTGACTTTGTACGTTTACGATCCATTTCACGCCTACGTTGGCGCGATTCAGATGTCGCTTGTGTCGAGTACTTTTCGATGTCTCTGCTGAAGTCGGCGCTCTTGAGCGTTGTTGACACATCGTCGTATCGCGTGAGTACGACCATGCCAAATTCAGTGGTGTGCACGGGTTCGTGCGTGCGCAGTTCGTCGTAAAACGAATACGGGTGCGCGCGAAACTCCGGGTTAAACGGATTGAACTCCGGTTTGCTCACGTACTTATCCTGCGAATGGGTCTTTGTGCTCGTAACGAGAAATTGGTTGACCAGCCGAAACCACCCATTGTGAGCCATTGATGCGCTCGGTGAGTGCACGCATTGCTAGGTCTCCTGCAATTTCTACTGGCATAACGCCCATGCTGAAGACTGCAGCAAACTCGCGAGCTTGCGCGCTAACAAGTGGAGTGTCGAGGAAGCCAGGGCACAGTGCGCTGATGCACACACCGTGTGGCTCCAGTGCCGGGCCCATGCTCTTTACGAACCCAACCATTGCATGCTTGGTAAGACCGTAAATTGGGTCTGGAGCAATTGGAATAATTCCGGCAAGTGATGCCGTGACCAAAATGTGTCCGCTCTTACGGGAAACCATGTGAGGAACAATTCCGCGCGCACCAAACACCACGCCATCTACGTTGATGCTCATAATGCGGTAATACGCGTCGTTGTCTGCGCGCTCCAGCGGGTAGTTAGCAGGGTCGCCAATCACGTTTTGGTGTGTTGAAACTCCAGCGTTTAGGCACACAATGTCGAAGTTGTTGTCTTTTTTGTACAGATCATCCCAAGCCTGCGAATCCGTAACGTCGAGGTGTACGTATTCGCCGCCAACCTCGGCTGCAACTTGTTTGCCAAGCGTGTCGTTTACATCGGCAAGTACAACGGTTGCGCCTTCCTTGGTGAAGCGGCGCGCCATTTCGGCACCAATTCCGCTTGCTCCGCCTGTAATAAATGCGCGTTGTCCTGTGAGTTGACCCATGATGTTCTACTTTCCTTGTGCTGCTGCGGCAAAAATGTCGAGCAGTTTGTCTATTTGTTGATCGGTAATAACGAATGGAGGGCAAAACGCGTTGGTGTCTGCATTGATAGAGCGCGCAATTACTCCGCGCTTAATCATGATGTCGCGAATGGTGACGCAGTTTTGGTCCGGCTTTAAGCCTGCTGCCCAAATTGCACCTGCACCGCGAACAGAATCGATAATGCCATCTGCTGCAAGAGAGTGCAACCCATCGCTCAGGCGCTTGCCAACGTGTTTGGCGCGCTCAATCAATCCATCGCGTTCAATGATTTCTAGGTTCTTCAACGCTGCAGCGCACACAGCTGAGTGACCCGAGTAGGTGTAGCCGTGGCGTAAAAAGAAATCGGGGTCGCGCTCGAGTGCGTTCAATGCGGTGCGACCAACGAACACTCCACCGAGAGGTTGGTATCCAGAAGTAACACCCTTGGCAAAGCACAACAGGTCTGGCACAACGTTGTAATAGTTTGCGGCGAACCACGTGCCAAGACGGCCGAAGCCGGTAATCACTTCGTCAAAAATAAGTAGTGCACCGTATTGGTCGCACAATTTGCGCGCACCCTCCAAGGATCCGTCTGCAGGTGGGTACACGCCACCAGCACCTTGCAATGGCTCGGTGATGATTGCGGCAACTCGCGCACCGTTGTCTTTCATGAATGATGCAAGGTCTTCAATATTGTCGCTATCTACTTGCACTACTTCAGG
>CAITUB010000275.1 GCA_903895515.1 uncultured Acidimicrobium sp.
GCATCGTTGCCCACACTGTGCAATATCGTCGCGGTCCAGCGCTTCAACCTGCCGCAACGAGGTGTCGCATGCCAGGTTCGAATCGCTATCGCGTGATCGACCTTGGGAGGGGCAAAACGCCCTTCCGTCACATTGAGGCTACCCCATGGGGGTAGGCCTTCCTACAGCCTCCGCATGTGAATGCTCTGGACCAAGCCAATGAGAATGGCCGAGCTGATGAGGTGCGAGCCACCATATGAAATGAATGGCAGCGGCAAACCACTCACTGGGGTCACTCCGAGGGTCATGCCAATATTTTGGAACACCTGCCACACCACCATGGTGAACGCGCCACTTGCCAGAAAGAAACTAAATCGATCGCGGGCCATTTGTGCCGTTCTCCAAATGCGCCACAAGATCACTCCAAAAATACCGAGCACCACTGCCCCGCCGATCATGCCGAACTGTTCGCCGATTGCAGAAAACGGGAAATCAGTAAATTGCACAGGAACGTACTTGCCGTTTGTCAATGGTCCATGCAGGTAACCCTTGCCAAAAAATCCGCCGGTTGATACCGCACGCTTTGCATAGCGCACTTGCAACACAATTTTTTCAAGGTTTTTGTTGTTGGAGTTCTGCAAAAACCATGCTGTGAATCTGTCGCCCTGATAGCGCAAGCTTGGAACTGCCACCATGAGACCAAGCGCGGTTGCAACAAACATCCCACCGATAAGCGCCAAGTATCGACGACGCGCATTACCGATGTACAACACTCCTGCAACGCCAGCAAGAATCACTGAAGCAGACCCCAAGTCTGGTTGCATCAAGATCAATCCACATGGAATGAGCACGATGTACAGCGTCATCACAAAGTGATGCCAATCAATTTTGTCGGGAACAGATTCACTTAAATAACTTGACACCAAAATCAACAGCACTGGTTTTGCCAACTCTGCCGGCTGCACCGAAAACGGACCGAAGTCGAAAGCCAAACGTGCACCGCCGGTTACGGCTCCAGCACCGAGCACCATGATGAGCAACAACAACACTCCGCCGTACAGAAAACCGCTTTGTGCGCGAAGCCAATCGTGGCCGAGCGACATCACTACTGTCATTACCGCTGCGGCAATAATGACGAAGAACACCTGGCGTTGCACATAAACGAACACGTCCAGGTTCTGATCAAGCAACCGTTGGCGTGTTGCACTGAACACCGTGAACAGCCCAATGATCACCTGAGCGATTACCGCGCCGAGCAATATCCAGTCTATATTTCGAATTGGATCGGCGTAACTTCCTCGCAAGCCAAGTGAATTCGAAGACGGTTTGCGCGGAAGAACGCGATTGACGATGGAGAAGTCCATTAATCGCGACTTTCTGAACGGCCACTTACCAAGCACGACGGGTTGCGCAGACCAGTCGGTTGCGCAGCAAGACTTGTGTTGGTATTGAGTGGGTCCGCAGCATTCACCGGATCAAATCGGTACTTACCCGCAAGCGCCACGTACATGCACTTCACTACCGGCGCAGCTGCTTGCGATCCGTAACCAGACTTTTCCAAATACGCAAATGCCGCGTACTTGTAATCGCTGCGCGGGCTCAAACTAAATGCACCGAATGCCGACGAGTCATTCCACGGCAAGTTGCCAAAACCTTGCGCCGTTCCCGTTTTGCCTGCAATCGGCAGTTCCGCATATGGATAGCCACGGAACAACAACTCTCCGGTGGTCTTGTGATACGAACCAAAATTTACGCCAGGAC
>CAITUB010000276.1 GCA_903895515.1 uncultured Acidimicrobium sp.
ACAGCCAAGTGCGTTGGTACGAAGGTAACTTCAGCGACTACGAAGCATGGCGCAAGAAGGAACTGGGCGTTGCCGCAGACCAACCGCGTCGTATTAAGTACAAGCCACTCGCCCGTTAAGGAATTGGTATGAACTCTGCTCTCAAACGCATTCGCATTATCTGTGCAGTCGTGTTTGTGTGCGGAATTGCAGGCCTCATTATTTCTTCTATCGCTGGCAACAACGTTGGTGTTGTCACCACCATTGGTTTAACAACTTCGCTTGCCGCGATTGTGTTGCTGACTGCTTCCACTGTTGCTAATCGTCAACGCATCGATGCGTTTAATGATGCACTTGCCGAACAAGTTGAAGGCCAAATTGGCGCACTTGTTGCTGGTGGTGCGAAGGAAGACACCGTTCGTAAGTTGGTGAGCGACGCGATCAATCTTGGACGTAGCGCTTCGTGAAATTGACCGACGGAGAACTGACACATTTCCTTGCCGAAGAAACCGGCAAACGTTTGATGGCAGTTCGTGAGCGCTTGTATAACGAAGGTGCTTCAACGTGGTACGCAAAAGATGTTGGCGATGCAGCCGCACAACGCTTCATTGACGAGACGCTTGCTGAACACCGACCGAACGATGCGGTGTTGTCAGAAGAAGCAGCAGATGATTCCGATCGAATAACTGCAGACCGCGTGTGGATTATTGACCCACTTGATGGCACGCAGGAATACAGCGAGTTTGATCGCGCTGACTGGGCTGTGCACATTGCATTGTGGGAACGCAAAGACGTAGACGGCAAACCATCTGACGAAGGAAGCATTACGGAAGCTGCAGTTGCATTGCCTGCGTACAACATGACGCTGAGCACGCATCAACTACCAAAGACTCCAGACCGACATGAGGGCAAACCGCGACTCGTGGTTTCGCGTAATCGCGCAACGCGCGAAGCCGTAATTGTTGCCGAGGCGTTGGACTGCGATGTTGCCCGACTTGGTTCGGCTGGCGCAAAGGCCATGGCCGTAGTGCTGGGTGAAGTGGACATTTATGTGCACGCAGGTGGCATGTACCAATGGGACTCGGCTGCGCCAATTGCAGTGGCAGCGGCAGCCGGATTGTTCACCAGCCGTATTGACGGCACTCCTCTTATATACAACCGGCGTGACGCGTGGCTCCCCGACCTGGTGGTTTGTCAACAACATCTCGCACAACAAGTCATTGATGCCCTTCGTGCAGGCAGAATTGGTGCGTGACATCCCCCGCTAGTTCAAGCCCAGCCGATTGCGCATGGGGCGCATTCGATCAAGTTGCACCATGGGTGCTTGACCCAAACAACATCGCATGGGAAAAACAAGCCATCGAACTGCGCATATCTGCGCAACGTGAAGTTCCTGTTTTAACGACGCCAACGCGCATACCGCCAGTTGCACGTTTGGTTGTTGTGGTGTGGGTATTGAGCAAAGCTTTGCTGCCGTGGCTGATTAGGAAGAAGTTGCGACCATTTGCAATGCCTGAAGATTCACGCGCATACATTTCGTTGCGCATGCGAAAAGCAGTTGAGCGACTTGGTTCAACGTACATCAAGCTTGGACAAATCATCTCGAGTGGCGAAGGCTTGTTTCCAGTTGAACTGGTGAATGAATTCAAACTCTGCCGCGACCAGGTGCCAGCAATTCCTTTTGAGTCGGTGAAGAAAACCATTGAGAGTGAACTTGGCAAACCACTGAACGAAGTGTTTTCATTTATTGACACCACAGCACTTGCTGCAGCATCCATTGCTCAGGTGCACTTGGCAACATTGTTGTCTGGCGAAGAAGTTGTGGTGAAAGTACAACGCCCAACGGTTTCAAAAATGGTGCGCAAAGACTTGCGCGTGATGGCCTGGATTGCACCACACCTTGTTGGTCGCATCAAAGTAAGTGCGCTTGCTAACCCGCCAGCACTCGTTGAACTCTTTGCCGAAACCATTGTTGAAGAGTTGGACTTCCGCATTGAGGCTTCCAACATGTTGGACGTTGCCAAAATGTTGTGTGAACTGAAGCAAGACCGCTACATCATTCCTCGCCCACACCCAACACTTGCAACGCAGCGCGTGTTAGTGATGCAACGGTTGAGCGGTTTCAAGTTTGATGATGTTGCTGGCATGAAAGATGCCGGCATTGATACACATGCTGTTATTCGCACGGGAATGATCGCGTTCATGGAAGGCGCCATGATTTACGGCGTGTTCCACGGTGACTTGCACGGCGGAAACCTATTCGTCATGCCAGACGGCCGCACCGCATTGCTGGACTTCGGCATTGTTGGTCGTTTAACAGGCGCACGACGCATGGCGTTTTTGCGCTTGATGCTGAACGCCACCACGAACAATGTGGTTGGACAAGTTGAAGCGTTGCGAGACCTTGGTGCCCTGCCAATGGACACCGACATTCAAGCCGTGATTAAAGATTTGAACCTGGGTGATGCAGCCATTGACCCAACATCGCTGTCTGGCGAAGAGTTGGTGAAAGAAGTGCAACGCATTGTGAAAGCGCTGATGGGTTACGGCGCACGCATGCCAAAGGAATTGATGCTGTATGTGAAGAACATGGTGTTCTTGGATGGCGCCATTGCCCGCCTTGCACCAGAGCTCGACATTTTGGCCGAGATTGCCTCTATTTCCATGCTGTTTGCCGAGCGTCATGGCGAGCGCCTGGGCCGTGAACTTGGCGTGGATCACACAGCCATTGAGATCAACCTCGACAGTGTGAAAACTGGTGTTCTTGGTGTTGATGCCTCGGTGAATTCGCTGACCTACCGCGACTTGCAAGCACGCCGCGAACTGATTCAAAAGCGAATGCGAGATCACGTCGGTCGTTGATCTAGTTTCGTGTCCCGTGAGGACACGTTCATGAGACTTGTTGTTGCGCGATGCAGCGTGGTGTACGAAGGCCGTCTTGACACGTCGCTACCTGAAGCCACTCGCCTCTTACTCGTAAAGGCCGATGGAAGTATTTCCATTCATGCCGACGGGGGTGCGTACAAACCGCTGAACTGGATGAACCCGCCGAACACCATTCGCGAACTTGATGACCGCTGGGTGGTGACCAACCCCAAAGGCGAAACGCTGACCATTCACTTGTACGAAGTGCATTCCGACTTCAGTCACGAACTTGGCGAAGATCCAGGCCTTACTAAGGACGGCGTTGAAGCGCACTTGCAGGTGTTGCTTGCCGAATTGCCGGAAAGCATTGAGCCAGGCCTCACGTTGATTCGCCGTGAATACCCGACCGCCGTAGGCCCTGTGGACTTGTTGTGTCGCGATGCCAATGGTCAAACCGTCGCGATTGAAATTAAGCGTCGTGGCGAAATTGATGGCGTTGAACAACTGACTCGCTATATCGACTGCTTGCACGCCGATACATCACTTGGTGCGATTCGCGGAATCTTCGTTGCGCAAACCATTAAACCTCAGGCACGTGTGCTTGCTGAGAGCCGTGGCTTTGGTTGGTGTGAAGTGGACTACGACGAGTTGCGCGGCAAAAAGAGCGACGAACTCCGCCTGTTCTAACTACTTCTTTTGTGGTTGTGGCCAGGTGCCGTCGCGGCCGTCCATGCCTGCATTCAAGCGAGCCTTCGACATGAGCTCTTCAACAATTGGTCCGAGCGCAGTTGGGTCTTCCACTGGCGCATGCGTTGGACCGCGATGCCAACCTTCGGCAATTGCCAACACTTGGCCACTTGCTTCGAACACGCGACCCGTGATGTCTTTCGATTCGGCAGAAGCCAACCACGTAACAATTGGTGCGATCCACTTTGGTGAACGCTGTTCGCGCTCCTCTTCGGTTTCTGGTGCAGGCCCGAGGTTTTCGGTCATGCGAGTAAGTGCAACTGGCGCAACTGCGTTCACCGTTACTCCATAGCGAGCAAGTTCAAGCGATGCAATGGTGGTGAATGCTGCAATGCCAGCCTTTGCTGCGCCGTAGTTGGTTTGACCAACGTTGCCGTAAATACCCGACACCGACGACGTATTGATGATGCGGCCATCTACTGGATGACCGGCCTTGTTGCGATCGCGCCAATACGCAGCGGCCATGCGCGAAGGAGCAAACGTGCCCTTCAAGTGCACTTTGATAACGGCGTCCCACTCTTCTTCGCTCATGTTGGCCATCATGCGGTCGCGCAAAATTCCTGCATTGTTCACCACTGCGTGCAAGTCGCCAAATGTTTCGACTGCGGTGTTAATGAGGCGCTCGGCGCCTGCCCAGGTTGAAATGTCGTCGCCGTTGGCAACTGCACGGCCACCCATCGCCTCAATTTCGTTCACCACTTGTTGGGCTGGCGATGTGTCGCCGCCACTGCCATCGACGCCTGCGCCAATGTCGTTCACCACGACCAACGCACCATGCTTGGCAAGGCTTAACGCATGCTCGCGACCAATACCGCGACCCGAACCAGTGACAACTACTACACGACCTTCACATAAGCGACTCATAACGACAAACCCTAGTCTCTACCCCGTGCCTGAAACTTTGTCGAACACCACTCCTGCCATGCAGTGCGACGTGGCGATAGTCGGTGCGGGACCAGCAGGAATTGCCGCCGCACTCACCTTGCGCAAGTCGGGTTACGACGTTGTTGTGGTTGACAAAGCAACGTTTCCCCGCGACAAGTGTTGCGGCGATGGATTAACCACCGGCGCATTGCGCATATTGGAAGAACTTGAATTTGATCCGAACACTGTGCCTAGTTGGACAGTATGCGAAGACGTGCGACTGCGCTCACCTGGCGGTCGCGAAATGCACATGCCGTTGCCACATGGTGCCGGACAGTTTGCGGCCATTACTCCACGCATTGAATTAGACAACGCATTAGTAGAGCAAGCAAAGCGAGCAGGCGTGCGCGTGCTTGAAGGCAACGCGTTTACAGCGATTGATAACTCATCGCGCGACTTCGTAACGATCGATGTTGAAAACATTGGAACAATTCGCGCACAGTTTGTTATTGCCGCCGATGGCATGTGGTCGCCAGTGCGCAAAGCACTTGGGTTGTCACAAGGCACATACCTTGGCGAGTGGCATGCGTTTCGCCAATATGCAAGCAACGTGACTGGCACAGCAAAAGATCGTTTGCATGTGTGGTTCGACAAAGACTTGCTGCCTGGTTACGCATGGTCATTCCCATTAAAAGGTGGACGCGCAAACGTGGGCTTTGGCATTTTGCGCGGTGGTAAATATTCGGTGCAAGAAATGAAAGACCTGTGGCCGAACTTGTTGCAACGCCCACACATTCGCGAAGCACTTGGCACAACTGCAGTAATGGAAGACCGCCACACTGCTTGGCCAATTCCTGCACGAGTTACCACTACAACGCTCAGCAGCGGTCGCGTGATCTTTGTTGGCGACGCAGCATGCGTTACCGATACGTTGACCGGTGAAGGAATTGGGCAAGCGTTGTTGTCGGGTCAACTTGCTGGCCGAGCCATTATCAAAACCGGAAATCGCGAGGCATCTATCGCCCGTCGCAACTACGAAAAATTGGTGAAGCAACACCTATTCGCCGACCACCGCATGAGTGTGACTCTTGGCAAAGTGTTGCAGAGCAGCATCGGCGCTCGAGGCGCACTTCGCCTTGCAAGCCTTACTCCATGGACACGACGCAACTTTGTGCGCTGGATGTTTGAGGACGAACCACGCGCCGCTGTATTCACTCCACGCCGCTGGCACAAGGGCTTTTTGAAGCGTGACGGCGCCTTCAAGAACTACGGTTAGAGCCATGCGCACACGCTTAACCGACATGCTCGACATTGAATTTCCCATCATGCTTGCGGGCATGGGAGGCGTGTCGTATCACCGTTTGGTTGCAGCGGTTTCCGAGGCTGGCGGGCTTGGCACGCTTGGTGCAAGCACCATGCAGGCTGGTGAATTAGAGGATGAAATTGCTGGCGTAAAGAAGCTGACGAACAAAGCATTTGGTGTGGACTTACTTACCGCACTTCCCCACACGCTTGAACGTGACGTTGATTTGATTATTAAGAGCGGCGCGCGAGTGTTTGTTGCAGGCCTTGGTGTGCCACGCGACATTATTGATCGCTTGCACAAAAACGGCGTGCTCGTTGGTTCCATGTGCGGAAAAGTTCGCCACGCAACTGCTGCCTATGAAAGTGGTTGCGACTTTGTTGTTGCACAAGGCACCGAAGGCGGCGGACATACCGGCACCGTTGCAACGATGGCGCTAGTGCCACAAGTTGTTGATGCAGTTGGCGACAAGATGGTGGTGGTTGCTGCAGGTGGTTTGTTTGATGGCCGTGGACTTGCAGCTTCGCTTGCACTTGGCGCCGATGGCGTGTGGGTAGGAACTCGTTTTATTGCCACACACGAAGCTCGCGGTGTTGATGGCTACAAAGAAAAACTG
>CAITUB010000277.1 GCA_903895515.1 uncultured Acidimicrobium sp.
CGAGCTATGGACATGTTCGCTGCTGAAATTGGTAAAGACCCAGCAGAAGTGCGTCGCATCAACTTGATTCCAAAGTTCCTTGAACCACACGCAACAGCAATTGGGCAAACATATGACGTGGGCGATTACGAAGAATCGCTGAACCGTGTTCTTGAAGCATCTGACTACACCAAGCTTCGCGCAGAGCAAGCAGTACGCCGTGCAAGTGGAAGCGTGAAACAACTTGGCATTGGTGTCAGCGTGTATGTAGAAATCACCGCAGGATCAAGTGCAGGCGAAGCTGCAAAAATTGAAGTCACGCAAGACGGCCGTGCAGTTGTGTACACCGGCACTTCTCCACATGGCCAAGGCCATGTCACGGCGTGGGCAATGATCGCGTCCGATCAAACAGGAATTCCGATGGACAAGATCGACGTTGTGTGGGGCGATACCGACCTCGTGCCAAAGGGTGGCGGAACAATGGGTTCACGTTCACTTCAACAAGGTGGAGTTGCAGTGCACGTTGCAGCTGGAGAACTTGTTGAGCAAGCTCGCAAACATGCAGCTCGCCTCCTTGAAGCCAACGAAGAAGACGTGGTATTCGACAAGGCAGCCGCCGCATTCCACGTTGCTGGAACACCGGCAGTTGCAAAGTCGTGGGCAGATTTGTCCATAGCGTTGGCAAAAGACGGCGGACTCATTCAAGAAACTGATTATGTTGCTCAAGGCGCAACATTTCCATTCGGTGCTCACGTTTCAGTTGTTGAAGTAGACACCGAAACAGGCCAGGTAAAAATGCTTCGTCACGTGGCGTGCGACGATGCCGGCAAAGTATTGAACCCAATGTTGCTTGAAGGGCAAATTCATGGTGGCATCGCACAAGGCGCAGCGCAGGCTCTGCTTGAAGAAGTTCGCTACGACGGTGATGGAAACCCAATTACTTCAAACTTTGCTGACTACGCATTTATCTCTGCAGCAGAACTGCCGAGCTTCGAAGTAATTCACATGGAAACCCCAACGCCACGTAACCCACTTGGCGCAAAGGGCATCGGTGAATCGGGAACGATTGGTTCAACTCCTGCTGTGCAGTCCGCAGTAATCGACGCACTCACCCACCTTGGAGTTCGACATATCGATATGCCAACCACCGCAGAGCGTGTGTGGTTGGAAATCCAGAAGCACAAATAGCCTTTCGGGTAGTCCGATAACCCTTATCCCATCTGAAATTGGGGTCGCCAAATCGCCACTAGACACGGATGCCCCGAATAGGGCATGATGAGTCGCGGGGCGTTGGCAATTAATCAGAATTACCAACACAAGTGTCTTAGGGGGACTCGATGAAAGTCAGTATCACCGTCAACGGTAAAAGCACAGAGCACGACGTTGAACCACGAACGTTGCTAGTTCATTACGTTCGAGAAAATCTCGGACTGACCGGAACGAATATTGGATGCGATACCTCAAGTTGTGGAGCATGTACCGTGCACCTCAACGGAGAGGCAGTAAAGAGTTGCACCATTCTTGCCGCCCAAGCCGATGGTTGTTCAGTAGACACCATCGAGGGATTGAGCAAAGACGGCGTGATGCATCCAATGCAACAAGCATTCATGGAAAACCATGGATTGCAGTGCGGTTACTGCACACCTGGAATGGTGATGGCAGCAATTGGATTGCTGAATGAAAACCCCCACCCAACTGAGGAAGATGTACGCCTTGGTCTTGAAGGCAACCTGTGCCGATGCACCGGTTACCACAACATTGTGAAGTCGGTGTTAGCAGCAGCAAAGTAAAGGGGAACGTCATGACAATGACAGACAATCGTCCAAACACGGTGATCGGCACACGCCTACTTCGCCGTGAAGATCCCGCCCTCCTCACTGGTGAAGGAAAATTCACCAATGACCTGAACATTCCAGGCGCGTTGCACTTAGCGATCAAACGTTCCGAACATGCGCACGCTCGCATTGTCAAGATTGATACGACACAAGCAAAGGCTCTTCCTGGAGTTGTTGCGGTGTACACAGGCGAAGAGCTTCAAACATTGTGGGCAGCACCAATGCCATGCGCATGGCCGGTTACGCCAGACATGAAGAACCCAGCCCACTACCCGCTTGCCGTGAGCAAGGTTCACTACGTTGGCGATGGCATTGTTGCGGTACTTGCCACAAGTGAAACCATTTCACGAGATGCACTTGACCTCATCGATGTCACGTACGAAGTTCTTCCAGCAGTTGTTGACCTAGACGAAGCACTCAGCGACAAAGTGATTTTGCACGAAGAGCTTGGAACAAACTCCAGCTACACCTGGCCGCTGCTCATTGAGTCAACTCCTGGCTGTGTTGAAGAAGCATTCAAGAATGCTGCCTTTACCGTTAAAGAGCGTTACGTGCAACAACGATTGATTCCGATGGCCATGGAGCCTCGAGCAATCGCTGCCGTGCCGCAACCATTTGGTGGCGACATCACCATGTATTCATCCACTCAAATTCCACACATTTTGAAAGTGATGGCTGCACTCACGTTGGGAATTCCAGAACAACAGTTGCGCATCATTGCGCCAAGCGTTGGTGGTGGATTTGGCTCGAAACTTGATGTGTACGCAGAAGAGCTTCTCTGCCTGGCACTTGCCCGTAAACAAAACGCACCAGTTCGCTGGGTTGAAGAGCGCAGCGAGAACGCGCACGCCACCATCCATGGACGTGGACAGATTCAGCACGTTGAACTGGCTGCAGACAAAGAAGGAAAGCTGACCGCAGTTCGATTCCGCATCATTGCTGACATGGGTGCCTACTTGCAGTTGGTTACCCCGGGAGTTCCAATCCTCGGTGCATTCCTCTATGCAGGTGTCTACAACCTCCCACAGGCATACGACTTCAGTTGCACGGGCGTATTCACGTCGCTCACTCCAACAGATGCATACCGCGGTGCAGGCCGACCAGAAGCAACATATGCCATTGAATGTGGCATGGATTCGCTTGCTCGCAAAATGAAAATTGATCCATATGAACTGCGCAAGCGCAACTTTATTCAAAAAGAACAATTCCCATATACGGCATTCAGCGGACTGACTTACGACTCTGGTGATCATGCACTAGCCGCCGAAAAAGCAACGCAAATGGCTGACTACGCCGGCATTCGCAAGCAACAGGTAACGCAGAACGTTCCAGGCGCCGCAAAGCGACTTGGTATCGGAATGGCTTCGTACTTCGAGATGTGCGGACTCGCTCCATCACGTGTACTTGCCTCGCTGAATTACGGAGCGGGTGGTTGGGAAGCAGCCACAGTTCGCATCCTTCCAACAGCAAAAGTCCAAGTAGTGACTGGAACTTCACCACACGGTCAAGGCCATGAAACTTCATGGGCCATGATCGCTTCGGAAAAATTGGGAATCCCAGTTGAAGATATTGATGTGTTGCACAGTGACACCGCTATTTCTCCACTGGGCATGGACACCTACGGCTCGCGATCACTGCCTGTTGGTGGTGTTGCTATTGCCGGAGCATGTGACAAGGTCATTGAAAAGGCACGTCTGATTGCCGCTCATCAACTTGAGTGTGCAGCGGATGATCTTGATTTTGCCAACGGCCTGTTTAGCGTGAAGGGTTCACCCGATCGTTCCGTACCAATGGCCGCAATTGCCTTTGCCGCGTTCACCGCTCACAATCTTCCAGACGGTCTTGAACCAAACCTCGAAGCCCAATACACCTACGACCCACCGAACTTTTCGTGGCCGTTTGGTACGCACATTTGCATCGTCGAAATAGATGTTGAGACG
>CAITUB010000278.1 GCA_903895515.1 uncultured Acidimicrobium sp.
ACTCGCCTGATCCGGCGATTTGCTCGATACCCAAGAGGACGACGCGCTCGTGGCGCTCTGGTTCCCAAATTTCAACGCGGTCAAATGAACCGCTGACGACTACGCGAGAATTCAAAGTGAGGCCGGCGTATTCGCGCAGCTTCTCTTCGATGTTGATACGACCCTGGGCATCAATGGCAACTTCAAAGGTGTTGCTCGCCTGAGCGCGTTGTTGGTTCAGTGACATTTCGCCATTGCGAACCTTTTCCATTGACTCCCGTGCGGCGGCTTCAAATGCCTCTGCGGTCAAGATGTCCACGCACTTGTCGCGACCAATGGAGAGGAAGCAACGGGGCTCTAAGCGGGGGCGAAACGATGCAGGCAAAGCCAAGCGACCCTTTGGGTCCAGCTGCCGATCGTGTACTCCTACGAACAATGTGTCCTCCGCTACCCTCGCAAACCCTTGTGGGGCTTGCTTTCCCGTGTATTGCTGCCGTTGAAAGGAGTCCGCACTCCGGATCAACAGGGAATACGATATCCCCACTTTCCCCCACTTTGGTGTTATTTCCCACCACTTTGCCCCACTTTATTTCAGACAGCAGAATGCCCAAAAAGGGTTGATTTCATTGGCAAATTGCGGACGTCACGGCCGCAATGGCAGAAAGCTCGAAAAAAAACTTTTATTAGCGAGGCAGGTGAGACACAAAAGTGTCCACTATCGCCTGCTGGCTCGCCTGAACGGTTGCGACACGATGCACAATCTCGTTCAGGTTGCCTGGCGTATTGCGTACATACATCTCCACGTCATGTGGATTCCACTTCGTATATATGGTGCACTGAAAGCGCGCGTAGTCGCGAGTTCGCCGCTGACTCATGCCCACAACTTTGCTCACCGTTTCTTCATATTGCTGTACTACTTCTCCAGGCCCAACACCGGCGAAACACAGCAAGTCTCCCCAGGCATCACTACTCAATGAATGGCGATACACAGACATGTTGTTCATGCCAAGTGACTGCAACGTCTGCACCCACACATCACCCAACCACCACGAGGCGCGAGCAACATCGTCACTCCACAACTCATCTCCACGCGGAACAACAACATCGAGCCACACATGTTCGCCTGGTGCGAGAAACACAATTCCCCCACCGCTACGGCGACGTACTACGTCAACATCGCTGCGACCACATTGATCAATATTGAGCAGTGTTTCATCTTGACGAGAGCCAAGCACCATTGCCGTTCGTGTTACGCGCACATCCCATACAGCGCGTTCTGGCACAAGATCGCGGCCATGCTGTTCACCCGCAGAAATGTGTTCGGTGTACAACTTCCAAGAAGTACTAGGAAGCGTGGGCAAGGTATTGCTTCCACGCATCGGGCACTCGCCCAACAGAAACAGAAATCCATGCAAGCTCGCGAGGTGCGTGCGGTTCGCTTGCCAGTCTCATGCCCGCTTCTTCCGGAGTGCGATCGCGTTTACGCAAATTGCATGGCCGACATGCTGCAGTCACGTTCTCCCACACGTTCATTCCCCCACGCGAGCGCGGCATAACGTGATCGATTGAGTCTGCAACTCCTCCGCAGTATTGACAGCGATGATCATCGCGCGCAAATACTGCACGACGCGACAATGCAGTTCGACGGTGATACGGAACTTTCACCACGTAACGAAGTCGAATGACCAATGGTCCAGGCATCGAGAAGTTTTCTGCGTGCACCTGCGTGCCGTCGTCTTCAACGATGTCTGCTTTGTCTGACAGCACCAAACACACGGCGCGTCTTGCAGACACGACACTCAGCGGCTCGTACGTTGCATTGAGAACGAGCGCGCTACGCATGGTTAGCCTCGCCGCCCTCGGCGACTCAACCTGGTCGTACTCTGCCAATCACGTGACCATTCGAGGTAGTCGATGATGTCGTGAATTTCAGGATCACGTTTCGCTCCGCCATATTGAGTGGTGGTGCGAAATTCAACATATGCAGGTGTAGGCAATGGCAAAAACGGTGGTTGCTTCCACCAGCCTTTTGGCGCCAATCGGACCGCCTGACGAATCGCGGTCGACCACAGCCAAGGACGTACCAACAGCGCAGCAATCAGTTTGGCAAGTGTGGAAACGTTCATCATGATGTTGCGCTCAGACTAATTGGGCTTTGGTTCCTTTGGTAGACCGAGCACCATTTCTCCAATGATGTTGCGCTGCACCTGCGAAGAACCCGCATAGATAGTTCCAGCACGAGCATTGAGGAATGTCATCGCCCAACTCATGGAGTCATTCGGTGCACCAGCATCATCTGTTTGAAAAGCACTCGATGGCCTGCGACCAGACGGCACCAATGCATCCATTCCCATGATGTCGATTCCGAGTTCAGTAACCACCTTGTGGTACTCGCTCCAATACAACTTGAAGATCGCGCCGTCAGGACCTGGGTGATGTCCTGCCAAAAACTGTGTCAGTGTGCGCATACCGAGGTAGCGCATTACTTGCACAACTGAATAGCACTTCGCAAGTCGCTGACGAATTCGCGGGTCGGATGCAACACCCTTTTCACGAGCAAGATCCATCAAGCGATCAATTTCGGCTTGGAAGCGAATTGGCGCAGTTGCTGCAGCCTCGCCGCGTTCGAAACCGAGCAGACCCATAGCAACTGCCCAACCATTGTTTATGCCGCCAACAACGTTTTCCTTCGGTACGCGAACGTCGGTATAAAACACTTCGTTGAATTCACTCTCACCAGAAATCATCTTGATTGGGCGAACTTCAATTCCTGGTTGACGCATGTCGACGAGCAAGAACGAAATGCCCTTGTGCTTCGGTGCATCAGAGTCGGTGCGCGCAAGCGTGAAGATGTGATCGGCCAAGTGTCCAGCAGACGTCCAAATCTTTTGTCCGTTCAAAATCCATTCGTCACCATCGAGCACGGCCTTCAAACCCACGTTGCTCAAGTCGCTGCCCGCGTTTGGTTCGCTATAGCCCTGACACCACACATCGTCGCCAGAAATAATGCGAGGCAAATAATGTTGCTTTTGCTCTTCAGTTCCAAACAACAACAACGTGTTGCCCAACATTTGAATGCTGAACACATCGTTTGGTCCACCGGTTGGAACACCAGCACGTTCAAACTCTTCTGCCGCAATTACTTGTTCAAGAGCTGACAAACCGCCGCCGCCATACTGCTTTGGCCAACCCATTG
>CAITUB010000279.1 GCA_903895515.1 uncultured Acidimicrobium sp.
GATCTGGGGTGGTGAAATCAACAATTGTGGACTCAACACCAATTGAGCAATTTCCGTCGTCGACAATGAGTTCGACGCGATCTCCAAGGTCGTCCGATACGTGTTGTGCTGATGAAGGGCTGACATGACCGAATACGTTTGCTGATGGAGCAGCCAGACCATGCCCACATTGTCGGATAATTTCTCTTGCGCATTCGTTTGCCGGAATGCGAATGGCAACGGTTTCGCGTCCACCCGTAACAAGCGGGGAAACGGCAGATGTTTTGTGAAGTAGCAGTGTGAGTGGTCCTGGCCAACATTGTTCGGCAAGTGTCAATGCAACTAGAGGAACATTGACGGCATAACGGTCTAGTTCAGAGATGTCTGAAATATGCAAGATCAACGGATGATCTGACGGACGTCCTTTTGCACGGAAGATCTTTGCAACTGCATCTTCAATATCTGCTCGTGCAGCGAGGCCATAGACGGTTTCAGTTGGTAACCCAACAAGTCCGCCTGCATTCAACACGCTGACCGCCCGCACGATTGCGTCTGGGCTATGGCTAGAAACGATTGAACTCATGTGATTACGAGGCTACAAATTCGGAGTAGCCTAAAGCGGTCGTAAAGCAGGGTTTAACAACCAGGCCAAATGGTGCACAAGGGGAAACGTCATGAAGTTTTTAAACGGAACGCCGAACTACGACCTCACCTATAACGATGTATTCATGGTTCCGAGCCTGTCCGATGTTCAGTCACGACAGGGTGTGGATCTGCGAACCACTGATGGTTTGGGTACCACCATTCCTGTAGTGGTTTCAAACATGACCGCAATTGCCGGACGCCGCATGGCAGAAACTGTGGCGCGTCGAGGCGGACTTGTTGTCCTGCCTCAGGACATTCCCCTCGATGTCGTAGAAAATGTTGTTCGCTTCGTAAAGTCGCGTCACACCATTTACGAAACTCCGATCACGATGCCAGCAGACGGCACCGTCGGAGAAGCGCTCAGTCTCATTTACAAGCGAGCACACGGTGCGGTAGTGGTGGTTGACAGCGATGGTCGACCATCGGGCATCTTCACTGAACACGATTCTGTAGGTTTCGACCGTTTTGCGCAATTGCAAAATGTGATGAGTCGCGAGATCATTTCATTGAACTCAACCATGAGCGCAGAAGCCATGTTTGACGAAATGACAGAACGCAGAATTTCCTTTGCTCCAGTTGTTGACAATGATGGCAAGTTGGTCGGATGCATCACTCGTAAGGGAGCGCTGCGCAGCACCATTTATAAGCCAGCACTGGACAAGAACGGTCAATTGATGATCGGTGTTGCAGTTGGAATCAATGCCGACCCCGGCGCACGCGCAAAAGCGCTGGCCCAAATGGGAGTCGATGTACTCGTTGTCGATACTGCTCACGGGCATCAAACACGCATGTTGAAAGCAATCGAACAAGTGCGAGCCAATGTTGCTGGCCTTCCTGTTGTCGCGGGAAACGTAGTAACCGCTTCAGGAACTCTCGATCTCATAAACGCAGGCGCTGACATCATCAAGGTGGGTGTTGGTCCTGGAGCAATGTGCACCACACGCATGATGACTGGAGTCGGTAGACCGCAATTCTCAGCAGTGCTTGAATGCTCAGAACAGGCTGCTCAACTTGGAAAGCATGTGTGGGCCGATGGCGGCGTACGTCATCCGCGAGACGTTGCGCTCGGCCTCGCAGCAGGTGCTGCAAACATCATGTTTGGTTCCTGGCTCGCTGGAACTTACGAATCGGCAGCGGACACGCTTCGCGACACAAATGGTCGCTTGTACAAGGAGAGTTTCGGAATGGCGTCCAACCGCGCTGTGCGTAACCGCACGCGAGATGAATCGGCGGTCGAGCGAGCACGTAAGGAACTCTTCGAAGAAGGAATTTCAACTTCGCGAATGTACCTCGACCCTGAACGCCCAAGTGTGGAAGACATTCTCGATCAAATCGTTGCCGGCGTGCGTTCATCGTGCACGTACGCAGGCGCGAACAACACTGTTGAATTCCGGAAAAACGCGATCATCGGAATTCAAAGTGCTTCTGGTTACGAAGAGGGTCGACCAAGGGACACAAGTTGGTAGTTGACGCACATCGTCGCGTCATCGCAATTGACGGACCTGCAGGTGCAGGAAAATCAACTATTGCCAAAGCGCTCTCTGCTCGTCTCCACATGAAGTATTTAGATACGGGCGCGATGTACCGCGCGGTCACCTTTGAAGCCATGTTGCACGAACTCGACTTGAGCGACCAAGACGTCGTCACCAAGCTGGCTCAAGAATGCGATCTACATGTAGGAATCGATCGTGTCATCATCAATGGGCACGATGCGACCGCTGCGATTCGTGGCCCAGAAGTGACTGGTAACGTCAGCAAAGTTGCTGCCAACTCAGGTGTTCGCACAGAAATGCGGATTCGCCAACAGGAATGGGCAAGCGCGCATGGCGGGGGAGTAATAGAGGGTCGCGACATCGCAACCGTAGTGTTTCCTAATGCTGTGCTCAAGGTGTTCCTCACTGCCTCGCCGGCAGTGCGTGCGCAGCGCCGAGTAGATCAAGACGGTGGTGATGTTGCTCAAATTGCTGCGGCAATCGCCGAACGAGACTTACTTGACAGCACCCGTGCCGACAGCCCTCTGGCATCGTCCAGTGACTCAGTGGTCGTCGATACCAGCGATAGAGCAATTGATGACGTCGTGGATGAAATTGAGCAACTGTTTGTTGAGAGGTCGAAGTAATGGCCATCGTCGACTCTCGAATCGTTGGACAATCACGTTCGACCAAGATTTTCTATTCAATTGTGCGGGGACTTGTTGTCGGAATCTGTCGTTCGTATCTTCGATTGCGAGTCGTTGGTTTGGAAAACGTGCCACGAGAAGGTTCGTTTGTTTTCGCGCCGACTCATCGGTCAACGATTGATATTCCTGTAGCTTCGGCTGCAACTCGTCGTCGTATGAGATTCATGGGCAAGGATTCCATTTGGAAGTACAAACCGATTGGCAAAATTATGACCGGGCTCGGTGCATTTCCGGTCACGCGTGGATCAGCAGATCTTGAAGCATTGAAACGATGCATAGCAATCGTGCAAAGTGGGGAACCACTCGTGATGTTTCCCGAGGGCACTCGTCACTATGGTCCAGAGGTGCAACCGCTGTTTGACGGAGCCGCTTACATTGCTTTGAAAACTGGAGTACCAATCGTTCCAGCAGCAATTGCCGGAACTGAAGATGTCATGCGCTCAGGATCGAAAGCAATTCGATTTAAAAAATGCCGCATGGTCATCGGAAAACCAATAGCCGCCGACGTCCCAGGTGGGGGCAGGGCTTCTCGAGAACAGATCGGCGATTTGACTGTGCAACTGCAAAACGAATTGCAGAGACTATTGGATGAAGCGAACCGCCTCATTAATTAACGCTTGAAAACTAGAGGCGCGAGAAATATGCGCTGAGAAGCGCAAATAGATCAACTGGGTCTTTCGTGCCACACATTTCACGAATTGAATGCATTGACAATTGCGGTACACCTATGTCAACCGTGTCGATGCCAAGTCTTGTTGCAGTGATCGGACCGATAGTTGATCCGCAAGCGATGTTGTTTCGTGACGAAAACGTTTGCAGATGGACTCCTGCCGAAGTTGCGGCGCGAACTATTGGCACAACCGAACTCGGCGATGTTGCGTAACGTTGATTGACATTGGTCTTCACCACGATTCCAGCGTTCACATTTGGTGCATTGTTCAATTCGTGGCGATCGGTGTAATTTGGATGGACAGCGTGCGCGTTATCCGCTGATACGCAGTGACTTTTCTGTAATGCTGTGAGAAATTCAGGGCGAGTCGATCCAGATGCAGCAGTAAGTCGTTCAAGTACGTGCTCGAGCAACGGGCCACCAGCACCTTGAGCGCTTTGAGAACCAACTTCTTCGTGATCAAACAGTGCGATCATCATGGGTTGATCGCCGGTGCCAGCAAGCAAAGCTGCGAGAGCGGCCCAACAAGAGATTTGATTATCGATACGTGACGATGCAACGAACTCAGAATCACGACCAAAAATTTCTGCCTTCTGTGTATCCACCAACTGTGCAGACCACGATGCGATCTGAGAAGGCGATACTGAACATTGCTGTGCCAACCACGTTTCAAAGGAACTTGCTGAAGTTCCTAATGCCCAAACAGGAGAGAGGTGCTGATGACGATTGAGAATCAAGCCTTTATCGTTCACTTCGCGATCTAGGTGTATTGCCAATTGTGGAATACGGGCTACTGGGTGATTCGATGTAAACAGTGACGTAGTTCCATCGCGAAGAACCACGTGACCAGCTATTGCCAAGTCACGATCTAGCCAGGAATTGAGCAGAGGACCGCCGTACACCTCAACTTGTAGTTGCTGCCAATTGAGAGTTTGCGTATCCGGATTTGGTTTGATGTGCAATCCAGGCGAATCGGTATGGGCGCCGACGATTCGTATTCCATCGGCTGAGATTGTCTGTGCATTTCTCCACGCAATAATGGTTCCTCCATTGACTACAAAACCATGCTGAAGTTGATCGCTGGAGAAAGCCGAATCGAGAGAAACATCTTTGAATCCGTTGTCTTTCAATATCGCTGCTGTTCTGCGCACCACATGATGGGCGGTAGGACAGGCATCAATGTGTGTAAGAAATGATTCGATCATGGCTGTTTGGTAATACCCGAGAGAGATACTCGCTGTCCGAAAAATGTGCATGTCGTTTCAAACGGCGTGCCAGCCTGAGCCTGTTTATTTGCCGATGCAACGCACGCGTTCACTGCGTCGCGTTGGGTGAAAGCCAGCACCCCAATTCCTACACAAACGATTAGCAGGAGCAATTTTGACACTACGGACTTAGCAAATTTCAATACGAGCAACAATCCGATGAACGAGCCTCCCATCGCCATAAGCGAGTAGTTCTGCACACTGTCGGCATTGAATGAAATTCCAATCATGAAC
>CAITUB010000280.1 GCA_903895515.1 uncultured Acidimicrobium sp.
AACGGGTCGTTCTGCGCTGCACCAAGCACTGCCATGCGAACCGAGCGGGCCTCATGCCTCGAAGCTTGGTAGCTCCACATGATTGAGGCGCGCAACGTTGCCTCATATTGCTCTTGGGTTTCTGCAACTGCAGCCAACTCGGGAGTTGCACCATCAATACGTAGGCACTGCCAATACCACTCAACATAAGCAGCGCGGATGAGCTCGGCTCTATTAGCGAAATGGTGATACAGCGAAGGCGCAGCAATGCCTAATTCCTCAGCAATGAGGCCAACCTTTACTGCCGACTCACCACCGCCCTTCAATAAGGCAATGGTCGCTTCCAGTATTTGCGACTTCGTACTCTGCTCCCCCAGCATGTCTTCACTCTAATGAAAACATTTCACTCCATTTACATGGAGTGCTGAGCACTACCAGCAGCGAATTAGCCGCGTGACTTAAGCAGCTCGATGAGCTGTGGCAACACCTTGTGAACGTCGCCAACAATGCCAAGGTCTGCAACACCGAAAATTGGTGCTTCCTTGTCCTTATTAATAGCGATGATGTTCTTCGAGCCCTTCATGCCCACCATGTGCTGGGTTGCACCGGAAATACCGGCAGCAATGTAGACGGCTGGTTTTACAACCTTGCCCGTCTGTCCAACTTGGTAGCTGTAAGGAACCCAGCCGGCGTCAACAATTGCTCGTGATGCACCAGGTGCACCCTTCAGCAACTTGGCAAGGTCTTCAACGAGTGAATAGCTGCCTGCTTCGCCAAGACCACGGCCGCCCGAAACAACGATGTTTGCTTCGTCCAACTTTGGTCCAGTGCTTTCTTCAACGTGCACTGCAGTTACGCGTGCTGCACCTGCTGCGCCAGTGTCTGGCACCGATGCTGCAACAACGCTTGCTGCTGCTCCGCTTGCTGACTCTGCAGCAAAGCTCTTCGGACGGAATGACACCAAGTGTGGGCCTTCGCCGGTGAATGCAGTGTTGACGAGCGTGTTGCCACCAAAGATTGGTGTGGTTGCAACTACACCATCAGCCGAATCGGCGATGTCGGTGTTGTTGGTGAGAACCGTGCGGTTCAACTTCACCGACAAACGTGCCATCACGTCGCGACCTTCGTAGTTCTGAGGGAACATGATGACCGATGGTGAATCTCCACCGTCGATGATTGCTTTCATTGCTGCAGACACTGCAGGTCCAGGCAATTTGCCAGCGAGGTCGCCGGTTGCGTACACCTTGGTTGCGCCGTATTCGCCGAGTGCGCCAGCAACTGCTGATGCGTCTCCGCCAATGAATGCTGAAACGTTTGAAGAAAGTGAACGTGCCTTCGTGAGCAGTTCAAGAGTTCCTGTTGTTGGTGCGCCACCTGCGGTTTGCGCGAATACCCAAATGCTGTTGATTGCCATGACGTTCTACCTCAGATCACTTTCAGGTTTTCAAGGAATGAAACAATTTTGTTAAATGCGGTGCCGTCGTCTTCAATAACTTCGCCGGCTTGACGTGCTTCTGCTTGTGTTACAGCAACAACTTTTTGTCCTGCACCAGCCCAACCAGTTGGCGTTACACCAAGGTCGGCTGCAGTGAAGGTGTCAATTGGCTTTGACTTTGCAGCCATGATGCCTTTGAAGCTTGGGTAACGCGGCTCAACAACACCAGCAGTCACGCTGATGACTGCAGGAAGCGGGCATTCCACTTCGTCGTATCCCTCTTCGGTCTGACGATTTGCTTGCAAGCTCGAACCGTTGATGGTGAGCTTCTTTGCAAATGTCACTGAAGGCAAGCCAAGAATTTCTGCCATTTGTTCTGGCACTGTTCCGGTGTATCCATCGGATGATTCAGTTGCTGCAATGATCAAATCTGCGCTTCCCATTTTTTGAATTGCTGCAGCCAAAACTTTTGCAGTGGTAAGTGCATCGGAACCTGCAAGTGCTGGATCACTGATGAGCACTCCCTTTGCTGCGCCCATTGCAAGCGCAGTGCGCATGCCGGACATTTCACCATTTGGCGCCATCGACACGATGTTCACATCGCCACCACCATTTGCGGCTGCGAGTTGCAATGCCATCTCTACGCCGTATGCGTCGGACTCATCGAGGATGAGTTTTCCGTCGCGCTTCAACGCGTTGGTGGAGCCATCAAGGGCTCCAGGGGTGGCTGGATCAGGGATTTGCTTGACGCAGACGACGATGTTCATGCCCTCCATTGTTACCGATGAGTATGGGATTTACCCAACCCAGTACGGACTGATTTACCGATAAAATTCTCTCCCCGTGCGAATTCTCCTTATTGTCAACTCGTTCGCGTCGTCTGTCACACCCCGCAACACCGTGCTCGTCCACGAGCACCTCGCCAAGCACCACGACGTGCAGGTGGTGGAGACAAACGAACGCGGCCACGCCACTCGGTTTGCCCAAGATGCGGCATCACGTGGGCTGGATGCCGTGGTGGGTTTTGGTGGCGACGGCACGCTGAACGAAATTGCCACTGGTCTTGCCGGAAGCGACACCGCGCTAGCCATGTTGCCCGGCGGTTCCACAAACGTATTCGTGCGCACGCTCGGCGTTGCGAACGACCCGATGGTTGCGCTCACGCAACTGATGGCCGGCATCGACCGCAATGAAATTGAACGCGTCAGTCTTGGTCAAGCAAACGGTCGCTACTTCACTTTTCACGCCGGCATCGGTTACGACGCAGCAGTGGTGGAACAAGTCGAGCGTCGCTCGTCGCTGAAGCGCGTTGTTGGTCAGCCACTGTTCGCCTATTCGGCGCTGCATTCATGGTTCAAGTCGTACGACCGCAAGTACCCGCACTTCACCATGAACATTGACGGCCGCGCTATTCCAAACGGTTTCTTTTCCGTGGTGTTAAACACCAACCCGTACACATTCGTGGGCAAGCACGCCATTCATTTGTCATCTGCTGCGTCGCTGGAGAAAAAACTCGTTGTTGTTACGTTCCGCAAGATGACCACGCCGCTCATGTTGAAGACGTTGTATTCGGCATTGCGCCGCGGTGGGCTTGAAACCTCACCAGGAATCGATATTGCTACCGATGTTGAGAACGTAAAGATCGAATTCCCTGCGCCATTCCCGTATCAACTCGACGGTGACTACTTGGGTGACACCACATCAATTGAAATTAAGCACTGCCCCGAGGCTCTTCGCCTAGTGCGACCAACGATCGAGTTCTAAAACTTATTTCGCGCTGGCGATAACGCCAAGTGCAACATCGGGCACGTTGGTACAGATGCCGTCAATTCCCCACGTCACCAACTCAGCCATTCGCGTTGGGTCATCACACGTCCACGTATTCACCGCAACACCGTTGCGATGCATGGTGTCAACAACTGAGCGCGTCAATGTTTTTACATTCGGGTGATACGCCTGATGCCCGGAATTCAAGAGGTCTTTCGCCAAAGAATCTGCAGCATCATCTGCAACAACCATGTCCAGCCACGCGGTTGGAAGTTCGGGCCACAAACGATGCACTGCGTCAATGGTTTCGCGCCTAAATGAGGAGATCAACCATTGATCAGGTTCACCGCGCGTGCGCAAGAAGTCAACGACAATTGTTGCCAATTTGTCTTCTGGGTCGAAGTCCGGTTCGCTCGGATCGTTTTTGATTTCAATGTTTACCCACATGCCCGCGCACGCATCGAGCGCATCGGCAAGCGTTGGAATGTGATCGGGAATGTCTGCGATGTTCAGTGTGCCTAACACTTTTCCGTTGGCAAGCGTTGGGTTGTGATGCACAATCATTTCGCCCGAAGCACATAAGCGAACATCAAGCTCAACTGCATCGCTGTTCAATTCTCGAGCACGCGTAAATGCCACTGTTGTGTTTTCGCGTTCAGCCGCAGAAGCTCCACGGTGGGCCATAACTTGGGCCCGCGCTGGAGCACTATTGCGATTATGTGGCACCCAACGAGCAATGGTCACAGGCGAAGGGTACAGCCAAAAATGTCACAATAAAAAAATAAAAATATTTTCTTGAACCACTTGAAAGTGCCCTACTCGGTGTCTATCGTGACACCGTCCTACTGGCTCTCGAAGAACTTCAAAGGTGACTACCGTGTCAATTCTCGCAACAAGCCTTGCCCTCGGATCCGCTGATTACACGTGGCGCAAAGAAGCATTGTGCAAAGACACCGACCCAGAATTGTTCTTTCCCGTAGGAAGCACCGGTCAAGCGCTTCAGCAAATAACCGCTGCAAAGTCAGTGTGTGGAGAATGCACCGTGAAAACCGAGTGCCTTGAATTCGCAATCGAAACCAACCAGGACTGTGGCATCTGGGGTGGAACTTCAGAAGATGAGCGCCGCGACATTCGCCGCAAAATGGCAGCCGCCCGTCGCGCTGCTCGCGCAACTGCATAACTAGTTCGTAATCGGAACTCGCAAGTCGACCACGGTCCCCTGACCGTCTGTCATTCCCGCAATACCCGCCGAGTCACCATCGGCTTTCGTTCCCGCCCGCATGGCAATCGTGCCTGCAAGTTCGGTGGTCACCAACGTGCGAACGATTGAGAGTCCAAGACCTGTTGCACTCGAGAAATCAAATGTTGAGCTCAGACCAATGCCGTTGTTCAACACACGCACGTACAACGCATCGTCATCATGGCTCAGCGTCACCACAACAGAGCCGCCGGCGCTTCCTTCAGGGAAACCGTGGTCTACTGCGTTCTGCAGCAGTTCAAGAATGACTACAGAGAGCGGCGTGGCAACAGTTGCTGGCATGCGACCGCCATCGCCCTTC
>CAITUB010000281.1 GCA_903895515.1 uncultured Acidimicrobium sp.
CGATCAAATACCTCGCTTCCAACGATTCGCAAAGATTTCACAGTCTCGGAGTTTGATGTAGTTGACGCGCGTTTGATGGGTGCCGACTGCGTACTGCTGATTGCAGCAGCTCTCGACGATGATGAACTTGCCCGGTTTTTTGATCTTGCAACACACATTGGATTAGACGTTCTTGTTGAAACACATGACGAGCATGAGTTGGAACGTGCGCTCAATGTAGGTGCAAGCATCGTCGGCGTCAATCAACGAGATCTCATTACGTTTGAAGTAGATCATGCGCGCGCCGAACGGATGGCATCACTGATACCTCCAACTGTGGTGCGTGTTGCTGAGTCTGGTGTACGCGACGCACCCGATGCCCGTCGCTTGCGTGATGCCGGGTACGACGCGGTGTTGGTGGGCGAGTCCATCGTTACTGCCGGCGATCCTGTATCGGCTGTTCGAAATTTGCTGGTGGTGTAGATATGTTCGTGAAAATTTGCGGAATTACCAACGAGCAAGATGCGCTGCTTGCAGTAGCGCTGGGTGCCGACGCACTGGGCTTTGTCTTTGCTCCAAGTCCCCGACAAATTTCGCCAGCACTCGCTCGCGAAATCGTGAAGCGTCTACCGGCGGAAACGGTGACCGTAGGTGTGTTTCGGAACGAAACTCCATCGCGCATCGTGGAAATAGTTAACGAGGCGCGCTTGCAAGGTGCCCAACTGCATGGTCACGAGACTGCGGCAATGACTGCAGAAGTGGCAACCAATGTGCGTTTTGTGATCAAGGCCGTCGTAGCCGGATCGCAAGATGCAGCGAACGCTAAGAACTATGCAGCAGATGCAATCTTGGTTGACGGTCTACATCCGGGATCTGGAACTGCCTATGACTGGGAGTTGCTGCAAGATATTCCGACTGATATCCGGCTGATGCTTTCAGGTGGTCTGACCCCAGAAAATGTTGCAGCGGGAATTCTGCAAGTTCGACCATGGGGCGTGGACGTAAGTAGTGGTGTTGAAAAAACGCCGGGTCAAAAGGACGCAGTAAAAATGCGTCACTTCATCACAAATGCGCGAGATGCGGTGCTCGGCTAGGCCGACTAGCTAGCTTCGCAAGTACATTAGAAGCATGTTGACAACGCCTGGTGCTGATGGACGTTTTGGCGAATTCGGTGGACGCTATGTACCTGAAACTCTTGTTCCTGCATGCCAAGAACTTGAAGCGGCTTTCAATGATGCGTGGAATGATCCAGCGTTTCGAACAGAACTGAACGATCTCTTACGCGATTATGCAGGTCGGCCATCGATATTGACGGAATGCCACAACTTGGGCCGAAAATTAGGGATCCGGTTGATTCTGAAGCGCGAAGACCTAAATCACACAGGCTCACACAAGATCAATAGCGTGCTCGGTCAAGCGCTACTCGCCAAGCGCATGGGTAAGAAGCGCATTGTCGCAGAAACTGGAGCCGGTCAGCACGGAGTTGCATCAGCAACAGCAGCAGCGTTGCTCGGTCTTGAATGCAAGGTGTACATGGGTGAAGTTGACGTTGAACGTCAAGCCCTCAATGTGTTCAGAATGCGCCTCCTCGGATCACAAGTCATTCCTGCAAAGTCGGGCAGTCGAACGTTGAAAGACGCTGTTAACGAAGCAATGCGAGACTGGGTGGCAACGGTAGAAGACACGTATTACGCAATTGGTTCGGTGATGGGTCCGCATCCGTACCCGTACATGGTTCGCCAATTTCAAAGTGTGATTGGAAGCGAAGCGTACGCGCA
>CAITUB010000282.1 GCA_903895515.1 uncultured Acidimicrobium sp.
GAACTTGAAGGCGATGCGCCTGCACCAAGGCCAAGAATGAACCTGCCGCCCGAAATTTCCTGCACCGTTGCAGCCGCATTGGCAACAATCGCCGGGTCGCGTAAGCCAGCGTTCACCACAAGCGAGCCAAGACCAATGTTGCGAGTTGCCGCAGCAAGCGCACCAAGTGTGGCAAAGCATTCGGGCATGGACGGAGCATTCATTACCGAACCAGACAAATGATCAGCAATCCACAAGGTGTTATAGCCAGCGCGGTCTGCAGCGTGAGCTGTAGACCACAACTCAGGCCACGTGCACTGGCCTTGATTGACCTGAAGGTCAATAATCACAGCTAGTTACTTCTCATGGTTTCGATGTTGCCGTCTACAGGCAGCACTTGGCCAGAGATGAAACGACCAGCCGGCGAGCTGAGGAACACACACGACGCTGCAATGTCTTCAGGCTCAATAAATGTTTGCAACGACACTTGCTTTTCGTAACCCGTGCGAATTTCTTGTGATGTCTTGCCAACAGCTTGCGCTTCGCGATCAATCACGCCGTCCATGCGTGGACCACTTACCGAACCAGGACAAATGGCATTTACTCGCACACCAAATTCGCCAAGCTCCATCGCCCACGACTTCGTGAGTCCGATTACTCCCCACTTCGCAGCAACATATGGCGAACGCAATGGGTAACCAAAAATTCCAGCGCTTGTTGAAATGTTGATCATCGAGCCTTTCGTCTTCAACAACATCGGCACGGCAAAGTGCGTAACACGGAATGTTCCGCCCAAGTTCACGCGCACACACTCGTCGTAGGCATCTGGGTCCATCTCATCCACACGCGCTGTCGGCCCAGGCACGCCAACGTTGTTTACCAAAATGTCGAGCCCACCCAAGTCGCGTTCAATTCCCTTAAACATTGCTTCCACATCTGAAGTCTTCGACACATCACAGATGTAGTTGGGCTTAGTTGAATCATTAACGTCGCACACCACAACAGTTGCGCCTGCATCACGCATTGCGTCGGCAATGACCTTGCCAATTCCTGAACCTCCGCCAGTTACTAATGCACGCAAACCGTCTAAACGAAAGCTCAATGAAGTCATAATTCAAACTTATCCCTTACGGGCTATAGGACCCGAACAAATGAGTTAATTACATCGAATGGTAAAATTGTCATATGGCAACTGCGAATACCGCGGTGTTAACAAGTCTTGACGCGAAGGTGCATTCGCTCGCCGAAATCCTTGCAGTATTCCATCGCGATGGTGGCGTAATCGTCCACAACATGCTGAGCGACGATGTCCGCAACAGCCTTCGCTCCGAACTTGCCGAATCCATGCAGACAACAGACGCTGGCACGAAGTCAAGCGACAAAGGCGTGCAGGAATTCTGGGGATCCAACACCAAGCGCTTCACTCGCCTGGCGTACCGGTCGAAGACGTTCCGCGATCATCTGCTGGTTCACCCCGTTCTGCGCGGAGTCGCAGACGACGAGCTTGGCCCACATTGTGCTTCGTATTGGATGAACACTGGTCAAGCCATGATCATCGGTCCTGGCGAAAAAGCACAATGGTTGCATCGCGACGCCGACAACTGGCCGCTTGTTCTTGGACCAACCGCCAAACCCGTAACGGTGTCGTGCATGTTTGCGCTCTCCGACTTCACCGCCGAGGGTGGAGCAACGCGAGTGGTACCTGGCAGTCACCAGTGGGATGACTTCACTCGCAAAGCAACCGATTCAGAAGTTTCTCAAGCAGTCATGCCAGCGGGAAGTGGTTTGATTTATTCGGGAACGGTTATTCATGGCGGTGGCGCAAACCAAACAGACAACTACTGGCGAGAAGGTTTGCATCTCTCCTATGTGGTTGGCTGGTTAACACCTGAAGAAGCCGGCTGTGTAGGTCTTCCTGAAGACATTGCGCGCACGCTTTCTCCGATGCAGCAGCAGCTTCTTGGATACCGCTGTTACACAGGCGACGCAAAAGCAGCGCGCTTATGGACAATTGATTACGAAGACATACCTGTCGGAATGAAATGGGAGTAAAACATGTCAGCACCAGAAATTAGAGGGCTCCAAAAGAGCTTTACGCGAGATGAATACACGTCTCCTGCAATTTTTGCATCAGAACTTGAAACCATTTTCAGCAAACACTGGTGCTACGTAGGCAGGGCCGACAAGCTCTCTCACATTGGCGACCGCATGGTGTGCAATGTTGGAAGCGAAAGCATCTTGATCGTGCGCAATCGCGAAAGCCAACTGCGCGCTTACTTCAATGTCTGTCAACATCGCGGCTCACAGTTGTGTGATGAAAGCGGATCTGGATATGGCGCCGCAATCACCTGCCCGTATCACGCATGGAGTTACTCGCTGGACGGAAAACTTGTCGGTGCAATTCATCATGAAAAAGAATCATTCGATCGTGAATGCATTTCGCTAAAACAGGTTCGCGTAGATGAATGGCAGGGTTGTCTGTTCGTTTGTTTAGATAACGACGAAGTTCCATTGATGAATTGGCTTGAAAACATGTACAGCAAGCCACTCGACCTTGACAAGTTTGGAATGGCGGGTTTGAAGAGTGTGCGCACCACTGTGGATGAAGCACAAGCCAACTGGAAAGTTCTTGTCGAGAATTATTCAGAGTGCTTGCACTGCTCCGTCGTGCACCCTGAGTTCTGTGATCTCGTTCCAGTCTTTGCAACCGGTCGCACCGTTGATAAAGACCGAGGCGACTGGGGTGCAAACCTGGCTGATGGAGTGAACTCCATTTCGTTTAAGCAAAACCAAGGGTTAACGCTTATTCCTGGCATGGATGACAAGTCGCTCTTTGGCGCCTACGTCTATCCAAATATGTTGATCGATGTTTCGCCCGACTCGGTAGCGGTCACCACCTATATCCCGCGTTCCCCTACGCACACCACGGTCATTACCGACTACCTTTTCCCCGCCGATATGGCCGCCGACTCCAGCCTGGACCTGAATGCAGTGATCGATTTCAATGATTTGGTGAACCACCAAGACATCGCCGTTTCCGAGCGGGTTCAACGTGGGACTGCCTCATCGGCCTTCAAACAGGCGTACCACACCGAAATGGAAAAGTACGCAATGCAGTTCGTCAAGCAATACAGGCAAGACACACAAACGCACTAAGTTACCCTCATGGAAAGACGCGATTTTCTTAAAACGCTCTTTGCAACTACCGGGGGAATCATTATTGGGCCTTCGTTACTTGCAGCGTGCGGTGGGGCCACAACAAAATCATCGACTGGATTAATTATCGGCACTCCCGATTCACCAGTCACTCTCCCACTTGTTGGAGAGCCGATTGCAGATGGACTTGCCAATGAAGGTGGCACCATTGAAATTTTGAACTGGGCTGATTACACCAACCCAGAAGTGATCGCCGATTTCGAAAAGGCATTTGGCGTAACAGTGAAGCAAAGCATTTACGACAACGAAGATGCCGCAATTGCAAAGTTGCGCAACGGAACGCTGAAGCCAGACCTCATTATCGGTCTCACTGACACCGCGCTTGCCCGACTGATGGCAGGCGAACTGATTCAGCCTTTGAATCATTCATACATTCCAAATAAGGCAAACTTGATTACTGGTTTGCAGAACCCGTATTACGACCTTGGCGCGCAGTACACCATGGCTCAGTTCATTTACGGAAACGGAATTGGCTACCGCAGAGATCGCATTGACCCAGCAGAACTTGCTGCACAGGGATACGACGCAATGTGGAATTCTGCATACAGCGGAAAACTCGGTGTCACTGATTCATATCGCGACATCGTCAGCCTCGCATTGTTCCAAGCCGGAGTAACCGATGTGAATACTGGCGATGCAGACATTCTTGCAGCGGCAAAGGAAAACCTCATTCGACTTCGGTCTGCTACAAATCCAAAAGTAGATGTGTTGAGTTACCAGGAACTTCCTGCTGGCAACAGAGACATTGCCTACACCTGGTCGGGTGACATTTTGCTTGCACCGTTCTATTTGCCAGAAGGAACAACTGCAGATGTTCTTGGATTCTGGTACCCAGAAAACACCATTACGGCAAACGACTTCCTCTGCATTCCAAAGGCTTCAGCAAAGCCAGTGGCTGCTCACCAGTTCATTAACTACTTGCTTGATAACGATGTTGCTGTAAAGAACCAGTCCTACGTTGGTTACCAACCTGCGCTCACGAACGTAAGTGCTGAAGCACTAATCAATGCGGGTGCAATTCCAGAAACACTTGTCGATGCAGTAATTGATGATGCCAAGTATCAGGCCGGAAAGCGACTCGTCAGCCTCACACCAGAAACTGATGCTCTTTGGAGCGACGTCTGGACGACGTTCACCGCGGGCTGAGTGTGAACAAAGCCGCCCGACTCTGGGCAGCACTTGCCGCCCCCGGTGCATTTTGGCTGCTGTTCTTTTTTGCAGTTCCGTTTTACGCTGTCGCCTGCGTTGCATTCGGTTCGATTGACCCGATCTTTCGCGATGCGATTCCGCAGTGGAACCCATTGCATTGGAGTTTCAGCGAGTTCGGGGCCGTATTCAGCAGCGTGACCAGTGGACCGCTTCGCGGAGTATTTGCTCGCACCATTGTGTACGTCGTGAGTGCAATGATCATGAGCTTCGCAATCGGTTTTCCTGTTGCGTACTACTTGGCTCGTCATGCAGGAAAACGGCGCATGTTGTTGTTGCTGCTCATCATTGCCCCGTTCTGGGTTAACTATCTCATGCGCATGTTGGCATGGGTTAACTTGCTCAGCCCATCTGGATTATTCAGTCGCTTCGTTGGGATGTTCGGCATTCATTACAACTGGCTTGATGGCTCGCCCATCACCGTCATTCTTGGACTTGTTTATGGATACGTGCCGTTCCTTATTTTGCCGCTGTACGCGACGCTTGAGCGCCTTGACTGGCGTCTTGTTGAAGCAGCACGCGACCTTGGCGCAACATCACGCCAGGCCTTTCGCGTAGTCACCGTTCCAATGGCCAAAGCCGGAGTAGCTGCAGCAGCCGTATTGATTGCACTGCCAATGTTTGGCGACTACTACACGAACGACTTGCTTTCTCGATCACCAAAAACCGAAATGCTGGGCAACCAAATTGACTACTACATCAACAACAGCAGTCAGCCACAACGCGGCGCAATTTTGGTAATCATGTTGTCCACACTGTTACTTATTGCGCTGTCGTGGTATTTGCGCAGCACTTCTAAAATTGGCAAGGAACGTGTGCGATGACATCGGTTTCCACTCGTCGCGTTAAAGCACTCCCCGTCATTATTTGGGGCTACATCATTTGGAGCCTTGTTCCCGTTGTAATTGCAGTGATCTATTCGTTCAACGATGGACGAAGCCGCACGGTGTGGAAGGGCTTTTCGTTCCGCTGGTGGTTTGGCGACAAATATGCTTCGGTGTTTCACGACCCTTCCATGCGTCACGCAATTGTGAACTCTCTCGTTCTTGCCGTAACCACCATGTTGATCGTCACGCCACTAGGGCTCGCCCTCGCCATTGGCTCGCATCGCATGAAGGGCAAGAGCGCTGCAGCCGTGCAAGGAATGACATCCGTTCCACTCATCACGCCTGAAATCGTTGTTGGTGCTGCCCTGCTGCTTACCTTCACCCGCCTGTTCAGCGGAATTCCCCTTGGCTACCCAGCTCAGTTGCTCGGCAACGTGACTTTTTCGGTTTCAGCTGTAGTCGTCATCGTGCGCGCACGCTTGGTGTCAATTGGTTCAAGTTTTGAGGAAGCTGCACGCGACCTTGGCGCCACACGTTTTCAGGCATTGCGCTTTGTGCTCATGCCAATGCTGTGGCCTTCGATCATGGCCAGCTTTGTTGTCGTATTCGCAACGGTTATTGACGACTTCGTGATCACCAGTTTCCTTTCAGCTGGAGTTGATTCGGAAACCGTTCCGCTGCGTATTTACTCATCGGTAAAAGGTGGAGCGACACCTGCACTGAACGCACTCGCCACATTGCTTGTTCTCACCACGTTCACCGCACTCACTATTGGCGTATTTGGTCTGTCGTTCTGGCGCAAACGCCATGGTGAAACCGGTGGATTCAAAGCAGCCCTTGCCGACCTCACCCGAATGGGCGAATAACTAGTTCAGCGGCAAAACACGAACTGCGTCAGGCAGTACGTCGATATTGGTTGTTGCATTTTCTTCCAAATGGCGTGAATTCTCGTCGTTAGGAATTTCTGCCACCAGTTTCACGCCACCAACGTTTAGCGCAATACGCAGCGATGAACCAGCAAACGTCACGCGCTCAATGATTGCCTGTTGTGAGCCAGTACCAACATGAATTCGTTCTGGGCGAATCATGACCATGCCATCGCCCATTGGTGCATGCTGCGGGGCAGCAAACTTCACGCCAGAGATTTCCACCACGCCTGTTGAGACCACGCGACCAGGTAGCAGGTTCGCCGCGCCAACAAATTTAGCAACATCAATAGTTGCAGGCTTTTCATAAATCTCGCGCGGTGGTGCAACTTGAATCAGCTTGCCATCGCGCATAACGCCAATGCGATCGCTCATAGTGAACGCTTCGTGCTGATCGTGCGTCACGTAAATAAATGTGATGCCAATTTGGCGCTGCAGCGATGCAAGTTCTACCTGCAAGCGTGCACGCAATTGTGCATCCAAAGCACCAAGCGGCTCATCAAGAAGCAACACACTCGGCTCAAGCACCAATGCGCGAGCAAGCGCAACACGCTGCTGCTCCCCACCCGACAGCTGCGGAACACGACGCTCACTAAATGAGCCAAGCGCAACCAGTTCAAGTGCGTCCATGACGCGCTCTTTGTCCGACTTCTTCGATACCGTTCCTGGCTTTTCAAAACGCAAACCGAATGCCACGTTGTCAAACACGTTCAAGTGCGGGAATAACGCATAGCTCTGGAACACGGTGTTCAAAGGACGAGTCTCTGGTTCGTCGTGCGTAACGTCGCGACCATCAATCAAAATGCGACCAGAATCGGGAAGTTCGAACCCACCGATCATGCGCAGCGTGGTGGTTTTGCCGCAACCCGAAGGACCGAGCAGCGAGAAGAACTCACCTGCGTGAATTTCTAAGTTGACGTCGTTAACAACAGTGCGCTCGCCGAACAGTTTGTTGACATGCTCGAGCGTGACCGCGCCATCCAACATGAACTAGTTCTCCCCCATGATTGTGGAGCTAAGGGGAATTGAACCCCTGACCTCTTGCATGCCATGCAAGCGCTCTACCAATTGAGCTATAGCCCCGCTATTTCCTGCAAGAGCCTATACGGGTCAACAGGAATTGGGCTAGTCCACTAAAGCGTCGCCGCGCATACCCGCACGCTCAAGGTGAATTGGCAACACACGGCCATACAACTGTTTGGTGCGTTCGGGGCTGCCCACAACGCCTTCCATTTCAGTGAAACTGAAAATCGCTACGTACCGCATGGTCGGACCACTAAGCGGAGTTACTCGATGCAACGAATAGCGACCCTTAAAAATTTGCAGATCACCAGGCTCTAGATGCAACGAATGAATAAGCGACTGATCGCCATCCAACACTCTTCCGACACCGTCATAATTTTCATCTGTTGAGGTACGCAGGTTCGGACTGTATTCAAACTCGCCGCCATGCTCTGCGTTTTGAATAGCAAGTGTGACGGTGTAGTTGTTGGTGTCGAAGTGCCAAGGGAAACCATTCCCCTCTTCTGCCAAGTTGATGACGACATCGGCAAGTGGGTCGGCATATCTGTAGAACGACGGCTCTTCGAGAACCTCTTGTATAAATGGCGCAAACGAGGGCCACTCATACATCGCACGAATGATGCTGTCATCACCGAAATTATCGGCCGGTACGAATGCGTTTGAGCGGTCGTAAAAACGACGAAGTGGGTGTGTGTCAGGCAAATCTGCCGGCAGCTGAGTGAAGTACGGATTCGTTCGGTTGAAGTTGCGATGACCCAAATGCGAAACTCTGTCACCTTCAGTAACGAGTGCGGGAATGGCTTCTGGTTTTACAAACTGTTTGATTACCGCACAGCCAACTGAGCGAACGTCTTTTTGAACATCGGCTACTAATTGTCTTCGAGCTTCACCGTCTACGTGAATGGGATAGCGCTCAAGGTCGACCACCCTCGAAACATCAATTGCCATTCCCCAATGTTGCCATAGAAACGAAGGTGAAAATACCTAGCGCAGGTGCGAAGCCTCGTTGATACTGACTATGGATTTCGCTCCAGATCGCGAGGCTGCAACCCGATGGATCGAGGTGTATTGAGGGTAGAAAAAGCCCATTTGCGTTGAAATGCCAAGAACATATGCAAGGTATTGATTGACAACGCCACCGTGACACACCACAGCAACCTTCTGGCCTGGGTGTCGATCAATGAGTTCGTTAATCGAAGCAATCACACGATCGCGGAACACTTCTGGTGAATCGGCAGTTTCATCCCACTCACCCTTCATCATTTTCTGCCAACGCGGATCATTGGTTGCCCGCAATTCTTCAGCAGGAACATATTCCTTAGAGTTTCTGTCGAATTCTGCAACGCCTTCGCAAACTTCGTATTGGATACCAAGTTTTTCGATGAGTGGCTGTGCCGTTTCACGCGCACGCCTAAGCGGGCTTACATACACCGCATCTATTTGCTCACTCGCTAAATAGGCCGCCATTTTCCTGGACTGTTCGTGACCCTCAGCCGATAATTCGGGGTCGGCAATTCCTGTTTCCAATTCAATGCGCACAGGCAGTGCGTGACGAACCAGGATGATTTCCACGTCTAAGAATGTAGATGGATCGGCTTGCGTTACAACAACTCAGCCAGGTTCAGCTCGCGTACTGCGCGATCAAACCTGTTGGTCATTACTTCAATCAACGTGCGTTGGCGTGGGTCCGACAAGTCCATTCCCCTACTTGCAATTACTGGGTACGCAAGGCAGAACAATGCAGCAGTTCGGTAGTGCAACCACAGTGTGTCGCGGTCTACAAGGCCAGCTGGAGCACCATGAGTGATTAGCGCAGTAACCCATTGATCAAACAAATCACGCTCGTGCTTGCTCGCAACTTCAGGGGTAAGACTTTGCGTTACAAAATATGCAATGTCATATGCGCCAGTGCCTGTGCCCAACAATTGGAAGTCAATGGCAACAGGTTCGTTGTTTTCATTAAACAACAAGTTGTCTGCGCGATAGTCGCCATGACACAACGTGTTTGGTCCAACCACCATGCTGCTCAGCAATTTTGGAAGTGCTTCGCTGAAGTGCGGACCAATTTCCAGGATCGCTTGCGGCAATGACATCTCGGCCGTCAACTTCGCCCAGCCTTCACCAAACACAAACGGCAACACAGCAGGATAAATAGGATCACCAAGGCTCACGGTTTTACCCGCTTCTGCGAGTGCGTCACCCTTACCCCACCAATTGGCATGCACTTTCGCTGCAGCATCGATGGACTTGCGCGCATCTTCAATAGTCATGCCAATGTTTTGGTCAATGATTCGCATGTTGCCAAGGTCTTCCATAACCACCACAAACTTGCTCGTCTCTTCATCAATCAATGAGAGATAGCCAACAGGAACTTGAATTGGCATTTCATGAACGAGTGAATTAAAGAAATTCGCTTCGCGGATGTACATGCGAAGCATGGTGCTTGTGAACACTGCTGCTTCATCGAGTGCCGGAAGTTTGACAATGACCGAAGACGGACATTTTGGACCCGTAAGTTTGCATCGATACAACGCGCTCGACACGCCAATGCCTGAACCAATCTGGTTGCAATCGATTGAATCGACTTCCCAACCCAGTGCAGACTTAAACCACTCCTGATTAACGTCGCCAATAGACGACGGAATATGTGCCCCCACAAATACCCCCTTGGCACACAGTACACACTGTGTCGAGAGAGCAAAAATCCCTTACGGGTTAGGCGATGGCTTGCCAGTCAACAACGGGAACGTCTTGATACAGGCGTTCAATTTCATAGAACTCGCGAATGTCTTCCGAGAAGATATGCACGATCACATCGCCGTAGTCCAGCAACACCCACTGCTGTTCCGCCATGCCCTCGCTGCGTAACAACGGGCGGTCAGACTCTTCGCGAATCTTGCCTGTGATCTCGTTGGCAATGGTGCGCAATTGACGCGAGTTGCTGGCACTGACCACCACAAACATTTCGGTTATGGCCAGAATGTCACCGACATCGAGAACAATGATGTTGCTGCCCTGCTTGTCATCAGCAGCACGCGCTGCAACGGCAGCAACTACTGCAGCATCGGTTTTGTTTATTGTCTTATTCACTTGGCGCCACCGTAGTACTTGGAAGCTCTGGGTTGGCAGTGATGAAGTCCATAAAGTCTTTACCAATCACAAATTGGGCGCTAATTCCCTGCACTGGCTGCTTTTTCTTCATGAATTTGATCTTGCCCAATACCGATTCCAAGCCAACTTTGCCAATGTCCACAATTGCTGGGTCTGAGTAGCGAATTTGTGTCTGC
>CAITUB010000283.1 GCA_903895515.1 uncultured Acidimicrobium sp.
TCTTTCTTCTGCTCTTCAGTTCCCCACTGCAACAACGTTGGACCAACAAGTGTGTCGCCGAAGAAGTCTGCACGCATCGGAGCCTTTGCATTTGCGAACTCTTCTGCAAGCACAACACCTTGCAATGTGTTCAAACCTTTGCCGCCGTATTCCTTTGGCCATGTTGCACAAATCCAACCACCGGCGAACAACTTGCTCGGCCATTCGAGGTTGAACTTCTTGCGCTCGTCGTTCGTCATTTCGAAGCCTTCGTTGAACCAGCCCTTTGGCAAGTTCTCAGTGAGCCAGGCTTTTACTTCAACACGAAACGCTTCTGCTTCAGGGGTGTAAGTCAACATCTCCCTATTCTGCCCGCTAGCGACCTGTTGCGTCCATGTCGAGAAACATCATCGCTGTGCATTGTTCACAGTGCCGTTACATAAGCCTCGTAGTCTGAACCCTATGTTGGCAACGGTTTCAGCAGCACTTGAGGGGGTCAACCTGGGCCGCGTACTGCTGGACCTGACCATTATTTTGCTGGTCGCAAAATTGGCCGCAGAAGCATCCGACCGAGTTCGCATCCCGGCTGTCATTGGCGAAATTGCCGCCGGCATCGTGATTGGCCCTTCAGTGCTCGGCCTGGTTTCCGCAAGCGACATGCTGTTCGTCCTTGCCGAATTTGGTGTCATCTTTCTACTCATTCAAGTTGGCATGGAAACCGACGTTGCCGAACTGCGCAGTGTTGGACGGGCTTCCATGCTTGTTGCACTCATAGGCGTTGCATTACCTATGGCGCTTGGTGTTGGAGTGGGACTAGTCATTGGTGAGTCAACTAATACGTCCCTGTTTATCGGAGCCGCTCTTACCGCTACCAGCATTGGAATCACTGCTCGTGTGTTTGGAGACTTGCGAGCGTTGGCAACTATTGAAGCACGCACCGTATTGGGTGCAGCCGTTGTCGATGACGTTCTTGGCCTCATCATTCTCACCGTCGTCACGCGAATCGTGGAACAAGGTTCTGTGGGCATTGGCACCATCGCCACCACAATCGGTTTAGCTGTCGGATTTCTTGTGCTTACTTCAGTCATTGGATTTGCCACGTTTCCAAAAATATTTGCAACCATTACTAAACACAGTCGCAGCACTGCCACGGTTTCGGTAACTGCAATTGGTATCGCACTTGCGTTTTCAGTACTTGCAGACAAAGCACACCTGGCACCAATCATTGGAGCGTTTGTAGCAGGACTTGCACTGCGCAGAATTGGTGCCAGTGAACGAGTAGAGCGAGACGTTGCATCACTCGGTCAAATATTTGTCCCTGTGTTCTTTTTGTACATCGGTATTACTACTGACATACAAGCCATGTTCGATGCTCGCGTGATTGCAATTGCACTTGCCCTTTCCGCAGTGGCCATCATCGGCAAGATTGCTGCAGCAGTTGGCGCATTTGGCACAAAGAGCGACAAGTTGGTCATCGGATTCGGAATGTTGCCACGCGGCGAAGTTGGACTCATCTTTGCAACGATCGGCCTGAAAGTTGGCGCACTCAGCGAAGAGTTGTACGGGTCAATTTTGTTTGTTGTTCTGCTCACCACATTGCTCGCACCTCCTCTATTGCGTTGGAGGCTTGGCAAGGAATCGGTAGTAGTTGAAGACGCCGAACACGCTGAGCGACCTGCAAATGGTTGGGTTGACGCTCAAAACGGAATCATCGACTTGCACGAAATTCCACCAGTTCGACTACTCGTCGAAATTGGCCTTGATTCCGCACTGCTTGCCGCAGATGCTCGCCCTAGTGCGCGACTTCTGGACTGGTTCGCCATGCATCGAAATGCCACGCTTAGTTGGGAAAACGAGTCGGTTGTCCGCTTACTGAACGTGCTTCGTTACGGAAACGCTCGTTCATGGCGACTTCTCGACACCATTGGAATGGTGCAACGCGCACTCCCCGAACTAGCAGAAGCCATGTCTGCACGTGCAAGTGATTCAACCGAACTCGACCCCACGCATGCCTTGAATTTTCCAACTGTTGAAGCCGTTGTCTCTCAGGCTTCGTCAACTTCTATTGAAGGCGATGAATTAGTTTTTGCCGCATTTGCACACGACATTTCGCGATCGGGAGCAGATGGCCTTGCAGCAATTCGTCGACTTGGTCTTGATCTCACCATGATGTCAAACATTGAGCTCATCGTTGATGGTGCATCGCTGCTTCGATCTGTTGTCAGCACAGAGCCACTCAATATCAATAGTCGTCTGCTCAGCCAAATTGCAACGCACCTCAAGTCACCAAGAGTGGTTGAACAATGTCGACAGTTGTGCGTTGCTCGAAGCGATTTCAACGACACCAGTTATATGGCTCTCGTTGAAGTGGTTTCAGAAGTTCAAGAATTCCTTGCGCACCCCGACCTTGTCGACTCAACATCAAATTCACTTCTTGAAACGCGAGTTAATGCCGCACTCGCTCTTACATCAAACTCCTCGGTTCGCTCACGAATCACCCATGCTCCGGCAAGTTATGCACTCAGCCACTCACCGGAACAAATGGTGCAACATGCAGAACTCGTGGAGCCATCGCCACGTCCTGGACAAGCCCGAGTTGCCGTTCACGCAACCGACAAATCCGATATTTGGTTGATCAATATTGCGTGTCGCGATCGCACTGCATTGTTGGCGCGACTATCTAGCGCGCTTTCCTCGCTCAACTTGAACGTGCTTGGTGCAGATATTGCCACATGGGGCGATGGTGCGGTGCTCGACATCTTTACCGTTCAATCGTCAACGCCCCCGAATCACGCTGAGGTAACAAATGCAGTTACCAATGCACTTGGCGGACGTCGCGTAAAGGTATCCGGACA
>CAITUB010000284.1 GCA_903895515.1 uncultured Acidimicrobium sp.
CCGTTGTGAATTACGTGCGCAAGTATCCGTCAATTTCTACGCAAGACGTTGCTGCTTCGTTTCAAACTGCAGTTGTTGATGTGTTGGTGGCAAAGTCGGTAAAGGCCGCACAACACATTGGCGCAAAGACCGTTGCCTTAGGTGGAGGTGTGGCTGCCAACTCGTTGTTGCGCCATCAGATGACCGCCATGTGTGCCCAGCATGGCTGGCGTTTGGTGTTGCCCAGCCTGGCCATGTGTACCGACAATGCAGCCATGATTGCCTCGGCAGGTTGGTACCGTTTATTGCAGGACGGACCAAGTGAATTGAGCATGGGAGCCATGCCAAACCTGAAGTTGACCGACCGAACCACCGCATAACACCATGACCGCAACTGACACTCCAACAACCGCCACAACAGTGCCTGCACTGCAACTGGGCGAGCGCAGCATTTGGCCCCCGGTGGTGCTTGCACCAATGGCTGGCGTAACCAATGCACCGTTTCGCTCGCTGTGCCGAAAGTTTGGGCCTGGTCTTGTGTATGTCAATGAAATGATCATGGCTACCGGGCTTGTGCATGGCAATCGCAAAACCGACACCATGTTGAAGTTTGGACCAGACGAAGACTTCCGTTCGCTGCAGTTATACGGAAGCGACCCCGAGATGCTTGGTCGCGCAGTGCACAAATTGGGTCAGGCAAACGCGGTTGATCACATCGATTTGAATTTCGGTTGTCCAGCTCCAAAAGTGACACGTCGCGGTGGTGGCGCAGCAGTTCCACTGAAGCGTCAACTGTTGCACGCAATTGTTACTGCAGCAGTCACTGCTGGCAAGGAATATGGAATTCCCGTGACATGTAAATTTCGCATGGGCATCAACGATGAACTCATCACATTTATCGAAACAGGATTAATTTGTGAAGATGCCGGCGCAGTTGCAGTTGCGCTGCACGCGCGCACTGCACAACAGCATTATGCGCCGAGCGCACATTGGGAAGCCATTAGCCAACTGAAGCAAGTAGTCAAAACGATTCCAGTGCTTGGTAATGGCGATATTTGGGAAGCAAGCGATGCATTGCGCATGGTGGAGCAAACAGGTTGCGATGGAGTAGTAATCGGCAGAGGTTGTTTGGGCCGCCCATGGTTGTTCCGCGATCTGGTAGATGCATTCAGTGGTCGACCAATTAGTGGAACTCCAAAACTTGGCGAAGTGTTGTCAGTCATGCTCGAGCACGCAGAGGGTTTGTGTGCACATCTTGACGAAGATCGCGGCATTCGCGATTTCCGTAAGCACACCAGTTGGTATCTCACGGGGTACCCAGTTGGTGGCGAGATGCGTCGCAAGTTTGCTGAAGTGAAATCGTTGGCTGAACTTCGTTCGCTTGCTGCGCAGTTAGATGCAGACGCTCCAATTGTTGAAGGTGGCGAACGAATCGCTCGCGGGCACACCAACGGCCCGATCAAAGTGGTGTTGCCAGAGGGCTACTTAGACAACCGTGACGACATGACCATTCCTGATGATGGTGATGTCATGCGCTTGAGCGGTGGCTGATCTCGAAATGGAACCTCCGAGTAGTACTCAACCAAGAATTGTTCTTGCATCGCGTTCGCCGCGAAGAATTGATTTGTTGACGAAGTTGCTAGACGAAGCATGTGGTGAAGGCCAAATGTTGTTCGACATTGAACCTGCTGACATCGATGAAACTCCACTCGTTCACGAAACACCACTCGCGCACGTGCAGCGACTTGCACAAGGTAAAGCCCACGTCATTGCCCAGCGGTTTAGTGATCTCGATGTTGTGGTGATTGCAGCCGACACCACTGTGGATGTGGACGGAGAGATTTTCGGAAAGCCCGAAAACCTCGATGATGCTCGACGCATGCTGAACCAGATGTCGGGTCGCGCCCATCGCGTGCACACGGCAATTTCGGTAGTGCGAGGGGACCGTCAGGCACACACCGTGGACTCGGCGTCGGTGACCATGGTTCAGATATCGCCCGAGCTCATGGATTGGTACCTGGGCATAGGGGAATCGCTGGATAAGGCAGGGGCGTACGCCTTGCAGGGCGATGGCGGGAAACTGGTGGAATCGGTGCAGGGCAGCTTCCATACGGTTGTAGGACTGCCTCTTGAGCCCCTTTTAGACCTTCTTGCCCAGTGCGGGCTCAGTTGGAAAATCGGGGCTTAGGTCCGTATCATTAGCACTCGCACTCGTTGAGTGCTAACCGAAAAACCAACCGCGTGAACCACTCGGAACACGCCACACGGAGGACCTCACATATGAACTTGAAGCCCCTAGACGACCGCATTGTGGTCAAGCCAAGCGAAGCAGTGCAGACCACCGCATCTGGTCTCGTTATCCCAGACACCGCCAAAGAGAAGCCACAGCAGGGCACAGTTCTTGCAGTTGGACCTGGCCGTTGGAGTGATGACGAAGGCAAGCATTTCGCACTCGAAATCAAAGTTGGCGACGTAGTTCTGTACAGCAAGTACGGCGGAACCGAAGTCACCCATGGTGGAGACGACCTTCTTATTCTCACCAGCCGCGACGTACTCGCAGTTGTTGCCTGATTTTCTAACCATTTACCTCCAACACGCAAAGGACCAAAACAAACATGGCCAAGCAATTGAAGTTTGACGAAGAAGCACGCCGCGCTCTTGAAGCCGGTGTGAACAAACTCGCTGACGCAGTAAAAGTGACACTCGGACCTAAGGGTCGCAACGTAGTGCTCGACAAGAAGTTCGGCGCACCAACCATTACGAACGACGGTGTGTCGATCGCAAAGGAAATTGAACTCGAAGATCCATTCGAGAACATGGGTGCTCAACTTGTTAAAGAAGTTGCAACCAAGACCAACGACGTAGCCGGTGACGGAACAACTACGGCAACGGTTATTGCGCAAGCAATGGTGCAACACGGAATGCGCAACGTCGCTGCCGGTGCAAACCCAATGGGTTTGAAGCGCGGTATCGAAAAGGCAGTTGCAGCAGCAGTTGAGTCGATTAAGGCACAAGCAAAAGAAGTTGACGACAAGGGCGACATCGCCAACGTCGCAACCATTTCTGCAGCAGATGCATCAATCGGCAAAGTTATTGCTGACGCAATCGACAAGGTTGGCAAAGACGGCGTAGTAACCGTTGAAGAGAGCAACACATTCGGAACAGAACTTGAGTTCACCGAAGGTATGCAATTCGACAAGGGCTACCTCTCGCCATACTTCGTTACCGACACCGACCGTCAAGAAGCAGTTCTTGAAGATCCGTACATCTTGTTCAACGCAGGAAAGATCGCAACCGTGCAGGCAATGTTGCCAGTACTCGAAGGCGTCATGAAGACTGGCCGTCCGTTGCTCATCATTGCTGAAGACGTAGAAGGCGAAGCGCTTGCGACACTTGTTGTCAACAAGATCCGCGGAACGTTCAACTCAACTGCAGTGAAGGCTCCAGGATTCGGCGATCGCCGCAAGGCAATGTTGCAAGACATGGCAGTGCTCACTGGTGGACAAGTAATCAGTGAAGAAGTTGGTTTGAAGTTGGAGAACGTATCGCTCGACCTTTTGGGCCGTGCAAAGCGCGTCATCATCAACAAGGACAACACCACCATCGTTGACGGCCATGGCGCCAAGGACGAAGTGGCTGGCCGAATCAACCAAATCAAGGCTGAAATCGACAACACCGATTCCGATTGGGACCGCGAGAAGTTGCAAGAGCGTTTGGCCAAGTTGGCTGGCGGTGTTGCAGTGATCAAGGTAGGCGCAGCAACCGAAGTTGAACTGAAGGAAAAGAAGCACCGCATTGAAGACGCCGTTTCGGCAACTCGTGCAGCAATCGAAGAAGGCGTGGTCGCCGGTGGCGGTACCGCACTGATTCGTGCTCGTCCAGCAGTACTCAAAGTTGTTGAATCACTCAAGGGTGACGAAGCAACTGGTGCACGCAGCGTGTACGACTCGTTGACGGCCCCTGGTCGTCACATCGCCGACAACGCAGGTTTGGAAGGCGCAGTTGCCATCCAGCGTGTGGAGTCAGAGAAGGGCAACATTGGTCTCAATGCTGCAACTGGCGAATACGTCGACATGGTGAAAGCCGGAATCATCGACCCAGCCAAGGTGACTCGTGCAGCGTTGCAAAACGCAGCATCAATTGCCGCATTGGTGATCACCACTGAATGCCTCGTAGCTGACAAGCCAGACAAGAATGGCGGAGCAGCAGGCGGCGGTATGCCAGGTGGCGGAATGGGAATGATGTAAATCGTTTTCCCAAACGAACATCAAATAGTCGAAAATGCCTCGGGCGAAAGCCCGAGGCATTTTCATTTCTCTTCTAGTGTGTTGAGTTATGGCAAATAACGGTCGCGGATTCTGGATGCACCAGTTTGTGGAATATTTCATCGCTGGCGGACTTGTCATGATGTCGGCGCAATTGAAAGAACCAACTATTCCTGCAGTGATGGGGCTCATCATGCTGGTGAACACTGCGGTTACCGATGGTCTGTTGAGTGCGTTTAAGTGGATTAACCGTGGTGTCCATCGCGTCATCGACTGGCTCATCATTGTTGCTTGTCTGGTGTTGTCGTTTGTGGCCGACATCGAAACGAATGGGCGACTTGCGCTGCTTGGAGTTGGTCTCGTACTTGGTGTTGTAGTTCTTGGTACCAACTTTGCAAAGCGTGGTGCGCAACCAACACCTCGTCGTTAGGCTGAACTCATGGGCTTCACAACACCAGCACCCGATCTTGAAAAAATTCGTACAGCATGGGAAACCTGGGAGCGTGGCGAAGAACAACCTGGCAAGACGCTTGCAAACCTGAAGACAGCTGGCCTCGATGAAGTCATTCGTCAGCTGATTGCAAGTGGCTGGGCTCCTCAAGCGTAAATTTGCAACATGATTCGCGCTGGTGGCGATCAAAGTATTCCGCGTCCAGCAGCCGTGTGGGTGCAACCCACTAATCCGTTTGCACAGTTAAATCATTCGTCGCTACGTAACACGCCAGAGTTATTGGGCAGACTGCAACGCTTCACTAACGCGCTCGAACAAACTCCACCGCCAGAAGGCTCGCGTGCATCGGCAGTGTTGGTGCCAATTTTTAATGGCCCGAGCGGACCAGAAGTTGTGCTCACCCGCAGGTCTCAAGCACTCACGAGTCACAAAGGGGAAGTGTCGTTTCCGGGTGGGCGAGTGGATACAGGAGAGACATTTGTTCAGGCTGCAATTCGCGAAGCATATGAAGAGATCAATCTGGACCCATCGCATGTTCAGGTCATTGGCGAAATGAGCGCGTTGTCGACTTATGTGAGCAATAGTCACATTGTTCCCGTGCTGGCGTATTTAGAAACACCGCCGTCGATGAGTGCAGTGAATGCTGAAGTTGATCGCGTGTTCTCTGTTGCGCTGGCCGACCTGGTGCGTGACGACACCTATGTTGAGGAACATTGGGGAACGCCACCGAATC
>CAITUB010000285.1 GCA_903895515.1 uncultured Acidimicrobium sp.
CAGAAACCTCTCAGCACGAAAACTGTGGATCGCCTTTGCTGCTCAACATGTTGGATCGGTTGTCGTTGACGATGGCGCTAAGAATGCGTTGATCACCCGTAATACATCGTTGCTACACGCTGGGGTCGTAGAAGTGAGCGGAGATTTTGCCGCAGGGGACACCGTAGAAATTGTTGACGTGCGAGGTGTTTCGTTTGCTCGCGGCATGGTGGGCATCGATGCTGTGCAGGCTGGTGCGGCAGCAGGTTTGCAAAGTGGAGATCTACCTGAAGGTGTAGACCCTGAACTCGTTCATCGCGACGATTTAGTTATTTTGCTCTACAAATAGTCGCGCATTGTCTTTTCACCAAGCGCACTGAGCGCAAGTGCATACGTTGCAGCGCCAATGAGCGTGCCGGCAACAACGCGGGTGAGTGATCCAATGCCGGCTTCGCTGCCGATATGGCGGATTGAAAACCACACCACGCAGGTCATTGCACCTGCGGCAATGGCGATTCGCACAATGTTGAATGCCAGCACGGTCAGTTTGATGTCGACTTCTGTGCTTTCAAGGATGAGTAATGCAACGATTGCAGACACCAGATACGCGATGGAGAACGAAAGCCCTAATCCAAACACTCCGTGCCTATCCACCAACACGATGGCAAGCAGGATATTGATGGCATTTTCTCCAACGTTGATGAAGAACGGCGTTCGCGTGTCGTTACGAGCGTAAAAGCCGCGAAGCACAAACAGATAGATCGAAAACCCGGCTAATCCAATTGCCAATCCAGAAAGTGCGCGCGCTGTGTTTGCCGTTGCTGCAGCCGAGAAGTTGCCATGCTGAAAGAGCAGACCGATGATGGGCTTCGACATGACCCAGAGTCCACACGATGCCGGAATGGTGAACAGTGCGGTGAGGCGAATGCCATTCGCCATTAGAAGCGAAAACTGTTGGTGGTCTCCGCGATGGAACATGCGGGCAAGATCCGGAACAAATGTGGTGGCAATCGAAACGGCAAGCAGGCCGTGCGGTAATTGCAACAGAACGAATGCTTTGGAATATGCATCCACTCCGCCGCTTCCAGGTGATGCCAAGTTCTTAATGACTACGAGTGCAACTTGGTTGGCGGCCACATAGCCAAGTGTCCACAGCGACAGTCGGACGAGTTTCTTGACAGCAGGGTGTGCGAACTGCGGAGCGAACGTAAAGGTAACGCCGTGTCGAAGCACCGCCGCACCCTGCGCGATGGCCATGACAACAATGCCGAGCGTGGTGCCAAGGCCAAGAATCCAGATAGCGGCTTGATCATGTTGCACCGCATCAATGGACAAGTTGTCGCCAGACTTTGTAAGCGGAAGCAAACAAAAGAAACCAATGGTCACGATGTTGGCTAATGCAGGTGACCATGCAGCAGCAAAAAACAATTTACGAGCATTGAGTAGGGCAGAGGTGAGAGCGCTCAACCCATAAAAGAAAATCTGTACAACAAAAATACGGGTGAGCGAAGTTCCAACGCTGCGAAAGACTTGCGCATCAACTCCGCTTGCTGGGTGCAGGGAGAAGAGATGAAATATCACTGGTGCAAACAAGACAGCGAGTGCGGTGACAGCAACAAGCGCGATGGCCGAAACGCTGATGATGGCGTCCTGGCTCTGTGTGCCGTTGTGTTCGAGGTCATCGCGCTCCACAAATTGGGCGAACAGCGCAACAAGGCTGGCCGAAAGCACGCCGCCAATAAGCAGCTCGTAGATCGCGTTTGGCGAATTGTTCGCGCTATCGAAGGCATCGGCAAGTGACGTTTGTCCAACGATGATGCCAAAAATGACAATACGAATGAGACCTGTGAGGCGGGAAACTGCTGTTCCCGAGGCAACTACAAGGTTCGATCGAGCAAGACCGGTCATGAGCATCTCCATCGTAGGCGCAAGGGCACTAAACGCTAGGGTTGCTCGGATGAGCAAGAGCTTTGAATCAGTGCAAGTTGTCCGTGACGGATTGAAAAAGGTCAACTATTTGGCCGATGACGGAATCGCCAGTGTGGTCTATTTGGCCCAGCGATTAGGCAAGCCGATCCTTGTTGAAGGACCTGCAGGTACGGGTAAAACCCAGTTGGCAAAGAGCGTGGCCGAAATGCTGAACGCTCGGTTGATTCGTTTGCAGTGTTACGAGGGCCTCGATGAGTCGAAGGCGCTGTACGAGTGGAACTACAAGAAGCAGTTGTTGCGCATTCAGGCAGACAAGTCGAGCGACTCGTGGAGTGAAGTTCACGACGACATTTTCAGCAGTGAATTCCTGCTTACTCGGCCATTGCTCGAAGCAATTAGCAGCACCGACCCAGTGGTCTTGTTGATCGACGAAGTTGACCGTGTGGAAATTGAAACCGAAGCATTGTTGCTCGAAATTCTTTCGGAGTATCAAGTGTCAATTCCAGAACTTGGAACCATTACCGCGAAACAAATTCCGATGGTGTTCCTTACCTCGAACAACACGCGTGAATTGTCGGAAGCGTTGAAGCGCCGTTGCCTGTTCTTGCACATTGACTATCCAGACATGGATCGCGAAAAAGAAATCGTGCTCACCAAGGTTGAAGGCATTACCGAGAACCTTGCAGACCAAATTGCTCGCATCGTTCGCAGCATTCGCCAACTCGACTTGAAGAAGGCTCCATCAGTCAGCGAAACGCTTGACTGGGCACGCACGCTCATCTTGCTCGGCATTGATCACATCGATGCTCAAGAAGCAAAAGACACCTTGCACATTCTTCTCAAATACCAGACGGACATTGCCAAAGCGGCGAAGGAACTGTCGGTCGACAAGTGAGTTGATGAGATGCCAGTTCTCGACTTGATGTCGGGCTTTATTGTTGAACTCCGCAATGCGGGTTTGCCAGTAAGCCTCACCGAAAACCTGGATGCGATGGAAGCGGTTAAGGAAATTCCGATCGAAGATCGCGATGCGTTTAAATACGCGCTTGCCGCAACGTTGGTAAAGAGCCAAAACCATTGGCGTGCATTTGAAACCATTTTCGAGGTGTACTTCTCGTTGCGCGGTCCTGAATACAGCATTGCGCAAGACGGTAAAGAAAACGACGAGATGTGGCGCGAGCAGCAGGACTTGCAAATGCAAGGCGAAGGCAAGGGCCAAAGCGGCGGCAATATGGATGGCCTCACGCCAGAAGAAATTGCCCAGATGCTGATGAATGCTCTGATGAATGGTGACCAGGCGATGATGAAGGCGTTGGCGAAGCAATCGGTGCAGCGCTTTGCCGGAATGGAACCGGGTCGTCCTGTTGGCGGCACCTATTACCTGTATCGCACATTGCGCAACCTCGACTTAGACAACATGCTCGACAAGTTGATGGAAGCGAACAAGCAACAGGCTGCCGAAGAGTTGACCAATCTTGAACAGCGACTTGAAAAAGATGAATTCGAAAGTCGAATTGAACAGTTCAAGCAAGAAGTAGAAGCAGAAATTCGTCGCAAGCTTGTTGCCGACAGAGGTGCAGAAGCAATGGCGAAAACACTGCGCAAACCTTTGCCAGAAGACGTGGAATTTATGCACGCCAGTCGCGATGAAATGCAGAGCCTCAAGAAAGCGCTGCAACCGCTGACGCGCAAACTTGCAGCGCGGCTTGCTCGTAAGCGCCGCCATGGCCGCAAAGGCCCACTCGACTTCCGCAACACGGTGCGACATTCACTCAGCTACGGCGGAGTGCCTGCAGACCCGAAATTCAAGTACCCGCGTCCTGCGAAACCCGAGCTCATGGTGGTTGCAGACATTTCGGGAAGCGTTGCAGCATTTGCTCGTTTCACCCTCATGTTGGTGTACGCCATTCAAGGGCAGTTTTCGAAAGTGCGCTCGTTTGTATTCATAGACGGAATCGATGAAGTGACGAGTTACTTCAAAAACACCGAAGACATTTCGGATGCAATTCATCGCGTAAACACCGAAGCAGATGTGGTGTGGGTGGACGGACACTCTGACTACGGCCATGCCTTCGAAGTGTTCTGGGAACGGTACGGGAAAGACATCAACTCGAAGACCACCATTTTGTTGCTCGGCGACGCGCGAAACAACTATCACGCAACTGGTTCGTGGGTTGTGAAGGAAATGCAAAAGCGCGGTCGGCACGTGTACTGGTTGAATCCAGAACCGAAGAGTTACTGGAACACCGGAGACTCCGTAGTGGGCGAGTACGGCAGTTTCACTGACGGTGTGTATGAGTGTCGCAACCTTCGCCAGCTTGAGGGCTTCGTCGAAAAGTTGGTATGAGCAAAACCCGCATCGTGCTGGTGCGGCACGGCGAGTCGAACGTAACGGTGAACCGCATTCTGGGCGGACCGCGCACATGTAACGGACTTTCTGAGTTGGGCAAACTTCAAGCAGCACGACTTCGTGATCGGCTTGCGCACACTCAGGAGCTTGCAATTGATGTGTTGATGTCAAGTGGGTTTCCGCGAGCACGAGAGACAGCAGAGATCATCGCTCCGGCGTTGTCGAGCCTGCCCATCAACATCGATACCAATTTTGGTGAGCATGATCCAGGTCCAGAGTGCGACGGATTGACGTTTGACGAATTCGTTCGCCGTCATGGCCCGCCCGATTGGAGCGCCGACCCGCACGCCGAGTTCTTTCCTGGTGGAGAGACCATTGCCCAATTTCATTCTCGAGTGTCTGGCGCGTTGAACGATTTGCTGCGCAAATACTCCGGAAAGTCGGTACTTGTTACATGCCACGGTGGAGTGGTTGATGCAGTGCTTCGACTGACCATGCAAACCCCAGCAACTGGCGCATTCGAAATGCACACGAAGAATTGTTCAATCACCGAATTGGTGGAAGTTCGGGCAGGTCACTTTGCGCTTGTTCGCTACAACGACCATGCACACCTGCATGGTTTGCCTCTGGCAACAAACAACTCGTAACCGCGATGACTGCACGTAACCAACTGCCGATTGTGGTGGTGGGTGCAGGTTCTGCCGGCGTAGTTGTGGCGTCTCGATTAGCCGAAGATCCCTCAATCTCTGTGCTGCTTCTGGAGTCGGGAAGCGTGCTTGGCGGAAGTTCGTTGCGCAACTACATGGTGGGCATGACGGGAATGAGCGATGACTATGAGTGGGATCGCGACTATGGATGCTCGGGTTGGAATTGGAAAAACGCCAGTAGCACGTTTAGTGCAATGCCCGACATGCTGCATGATGTGCAGCCCAATGAGGCCGGACAAGTTGACAGCGCATTAGTGGAAGCAGCAGTTCATGCAGGAGCGCCTCGCATAGCGCAACTGGCGCGCGATGCATACAGCAGCGAAGGTGCGGGATACTGCTCGCTCACGCTGAACAACGGTGTTCGCCACAGCGTGGTAGAGACATATTTTGATCCACTCGGTAATCGAGCAAACTTTGCTGTACGCATGAATGCTGTTGTTGACTCCGTGGTCATGGATGGCTCGCGCGCTGTTGGCGTGCGACTTACAGGTGGAGAACATATAGAAGCACGCGGTGTTGTGGTGTGCGCGGGTGCTCTTGCAACACCCGTGTTGTTGCGTCGCAGCAATATCAATAGGCCGGGAATTGGCATTGGCCTTCAAGATCACCCATCCATTGCCATCACGTTGGCCTTGCGGCAACCACAACAATCGGCAATACGAATTGGCGCCAACGTTAGAACGTCGTCGCAGAAGGGCAACGCAGACATTCATGTGTTGTCGCTCAATGAAACCGATGAGTCGGGGAAATTTGGTGCCCTCATTGCAGGCGTGATGCATGTGCGCTCGCGAGGTGAGGTGAAGTTCGACCCTGCAACTGGCACAGGAGTTGCGGTGTTTAACTCACTAAGCGATGAGCGCGACAAGGCAGCGATGCGCGATGCAGCACGGTGTGTGTACGAATTAGCACGATCACATTCAGTGAGCAGCATTGCAGATGCTGTGTTGAGCGATGCTGATGGAACTTCCGCACGATGGTTGGGCGATGCCAGCGACAGTGAAATTGACGACTGGGCTTTGCGGCACGTGGGTGCCTATTCACACGCAGCAAGCTCGTGCGCAATGGGGAAAAGTCGTGACGAAATGGCCGTAGTGAACGAACGAGCAGAAGTGATTGGTTATGAAAATTTGTGGTTATGTGACGCTTCAATTTTTCCAACTTTGCCACGCGCCAACACGCACCTGCCCGTTGTGATGGTGGCTAATCGGGTGAGTGAAATGTTGCGCGAAACGTTGAGCGAATCGCGTTAGTCGCGAGCCCACTGCAGCGAGCGGCTTACTGCGCGCTTCCACAACTCGTAATCAGCAGACTCTGAGCCAGAAGGCGAAGGCTCAAACTGCTGGTCCAGTTGCCACGCATCGGTGACCGACTGCAAAGAAGGCCACACGCCTTCTGCGAGGCCTGCAAGAAATGCGGCACCCATTGCGGTGGTCTCCAATTCGCGCGGACGCAATACGTTGACGCCAAGTTGGTTTGCTTGTAGCTGAAGCAAAACGTCCATCACTGCAGCGCCGCCGTCGACACGCATGTCGGTGACCGATACTCCAGCAGCACTGGTCATGGCATCAACCACGTCGCGTGTTTGGAAAGCAATTGATTCCACAACTGCGCGAGCAATGTGCGCGCTTGTGGTTCCGCGTGTGATGCCAAGAATTGCGCCGCGAGCGTATGGGTCCCACCATGGGCTACCCAGCCCTGTGAATGCGGGAACCACCACAATTCCGCCGGAGTTTGCAACTGATTCTGCAAGCGGACCGATTTGTGAAGCATGGTCGATGATGTTGATTCCATCGCGCAGCCACTGAATGGCACTGCCAGTGACAAAGATTGCGCCTTCAAGTGCGTACGTGGTTTCGCCGGTGCCTAAGTCCCATGCAACGGTGGTCAGCATGCCTTCAGTTGGAGGCGGGCAAGTGGTTCCCAC
>CAITUB010000286.1 GCA_903895515.1 uncultured Acidimicrobium sp.
CTTGAAGAGTTTGACGAACTGCAAAAGCGCCACACGTTCCTTGAAGAACAACTTGAAGACGTGAAGAACACGCGTCGCGAACTGATCAAGGTGATTAAGCAAGTGGACATGGAAATTCAGTCCACGTTTGCTTCGGCATATAGCGATGTGCGCGACAACTTCGAGAAGTTATTCGGCAGCCTGTTCCCAGGCGGTCAAGGAAAGCTGATTCTTACTTCGCCAGATGACTTGTTGAACACCGGTATTGAAGTTGAAGCCAAGCCAAGCGGCAAGAACGTGAAGAAACTGTCGCTGCTTTCGGGTGGAGAGCGTTCGCTCACCGCGCTGGCCTTCTTGTTTGCTGTGTTCCGCAGCCGCCCTTCTCCGTTCTATGTAATGGACGAAGTTGAAGCGGCGCTTGACGATGTGAACTTGCATCGCTTCCTCACGCTTGTTGATGAATTCCGCAAGGACGCACAGCTACTGATCGTTTCTCACCAAAAACGCACCATGGAAGCAGGCGACTGCTTGCTTGGAGTAACCATGCAACCAGGTGGTTCGAGCCGCGTGATTGTTGAACGCGCCGCCCAGGCTTCCGCATAGCCTGAGTGTTGCTATGAGCAACTCGTTTCCGCTGATTTTCCTTATTCTCGCCGCCGTTGTGGTGGTGTTTGGGTTCGGCGTTGTTGTTCAGAGCCGCCGCAAGAAGCCAACACCAGTTATTGCGCCAGCGCCGAAGAAAGTTGTTGCGCCTGAGCCGGTTGTTGAAGTTGTTGAGGCCGCTCCAGTCGTTGAAGTTGTTGTCGAAAAGAAGCGCTCATTTAAAAACGTTCTTGCCGGAGCCGGTAGTTCGGTGCTTGGTCGTGGTGAAATTAATGACACCAGTTGGGACGACTTGGAAGAAGCATTGTTGCGCGCCGACGTTGGCGTGAAAGTTGCACAAGCGTTGCTCGAGCCATTGCGCGCACGCGTGAAGGCAAAAGAAATTTCTACACCAGCCGAATTGATTACCGCTTTGCAAAACGACATGAGTTCGCGCCTTGTTGGCACCAACCGCGAACTGAATTTCGACACAACAATTGACGGTCCAAACATTTGGCTCATGGTTGGCGTAAACGGCGCAGGCAAGACCACCAGCCTTGGTAAAATCTCTGCACAACAAGTTGCACTTGGACGCAAAGTACTCATGGCAGCAGGCGACACGTTCCGCGCCGCAGCAGGCGAGCAGTTGCAAACATGGGCCGAGCGCAGTGGCGCAGAAATTATTCGTGGCGCAGAAGGCAGCGATCCATCGTCAGTCATTTTCGATGCAGTGCAAGCAGCCAATGCGCGCAAGTTCGACTTGGTGCTTGCCGACACCGCAGGACGTTTGCAGAACAACACCAACCTGATGGAAGAGTTGCGCAAAGTGCGACGCGTTGCTGAAAAAGGCGCAGGCACCGTTACGGAAACGTTGTTGGTTATCGACGCCACCACTGGCCAGAACGGCCTCAGCCAAGCGCGACTGTTTGCCGATGCAACGCAAGTAACTGGCGTGGTGCTCACCAAACTGGACGGCTCGTCGAAGGGTGGCATTGTGTTTGCCATTGAAACCGAGTTGGGTATTCCTGTGAAACTTGTGGGCCTTGGCGAAACGATGGAAGACCTTGTGGCGTTTAACCCAACCGAATTTGTAGAGGCGTTATGTTCGACAACCTGAGTGATCGCCTAGGCGGCGTATTTAAGCGCATTCGTGGCAAAGGCCGGTTAACCGAAGCCGATGTAAACGAAATGCTTGCCGAAATTCGTACGGCATTGCTAGAAGCCGACGTAAACATTGGCGTTGTTCGCAATGTTGTTGAGCGCATTCGCGTGCAGGCAGTTGGCAGCAAAGTTTCTGAAGCGCTTGACCCAGGCCAACAGATCATCAAAATTGTTAACGCCGAACTGGTTGCCATGCTTGGCGGCGAAACGTTAAAGATTTCCTACGCATCGCAACCACCAACGGTTGTGCTGATGGCGGGTTTGCAAGGTTCGGGTAAAACAACCAGTGCTGCAAAACTTGCGTCGTGGTTTAAAGCGCAAGGCCGCAACCCGTTGTTGGTTGGTGCCGACTTACAACGACCAGCAGCCGTTGAACAGCTGAAGGTACTTGGTGCGCAAATTGGTGTTCCCGTGTTTTCTGCACCTGGCGACCCAGTGCAAACAGCGGCAGCCGGACTTGCAGAAGCAAAGCGACTTGGCCGCGACGTACTTATTGTTGACACCGCAGGTCGCTTGGCAATTGATACCGAAATGATGCAGCAGGTCAGCGACATTAGCGCCGCAGTAAAACCTGACTACACGTTGTTGGTGATTGACGCGATGACCGGTCAAGACGCGGTGAACGTAGCGAAAGCATTTGACGAAACACTTGCCATTAGCGGCGTGATTCTTTCGAAGCTGGATGGCGATGCACGAGGTGGTGCTGCACTCAGCGTGAAAGAAGTAATTGGTAAACCAATTGCGTTCGCTGCAACCGGCGAAAAACTTGACGCGTTCGAACAGTTTCACCCCGACCGCATGGCAAGCCGCATTCTTGGCATGGGCGACATGCTCACGCTTATTGAGCAAGCCGAAAAGGTTTTCGAAAAAGACGAAGCAGAAAAAGCCGCAGCAAAACTTATGGAAGGCGAGTTCACACTCGACGACTTCCTCGATCAACTGCAGCAACTGAAAAAAATGGGCAACCTGTCTTCAATGATGGGCATGTTGCCTGGCATGCCGAAGGAAATGAAGAACGCACAAATTTCTGACGACATGGTGAAGAGCACCGAAGCCATCATTCGCTCCATGACGCCAGAAGAACGACGCAAGCCAGAAATCATTAACGGCAGTCGTCGCCAACGCATTGCCACAGGCAGCGGCACACAAATAGCCGATGTGAACAAGCTGGTGAAACAGTTCAGCGAAATGCAGAAGATGATGAAGCGCATGGGCGGCGGAGGCAAAAAGGGCGGCAAAGGCGGGTTGAACCCCTTTGGCGGTGGGGGAATGGACTTGGCTGCGGCGTTGGGCTCGCGGCCTCCGTCCCGATAGCCTGCAAGCCATGTCAGTAAAGCTTCGCCTCACACGAGTAGGCAAAACCAAGCAGCCGCATTATCGCATCGTCGCTGCCGATTCACGTTCTGCCCGCGATGGTCGTTTCCTCGAAATCGTAGGCAACTACCACCCACAATCCGATCCATCGGCTCTCACTGTTGACAGTGCGAAGGCCATGAAGTGGTTGCAGCAAGGCGCATTGCCGAGCGAGCGCGTTAAGAAGTTGTTTGAAATCTCTGGCGTATGGGCCGAGTTCATGGCAACCAAGAAGTCCAAGTAAGACTTTCTTCTTCCTGTGACTGATTCAGCAAATCTCATTCCAGCACCTATTGCTACGGCAGTGCTCGACCATGTCGTGCGTTCCATCGTTGACAACCCAGATGCGGTTGTTGTTGAAGGAAGCAATGACGGCGACAAAGTGTTGTTGGAAGTTCGCGTTGGTGAAGGCGACCTCGGTCGCGTCATTGGACGCCGCGGTCGTACCGCAATGAGCATCCGCACCGTTGTGCGCGCTGCTGCAACACGCGATGGCGTGAATGTTGATGTCGACTTCGTCGACAACTAATTCGCAACCACCACACGGTTTGTTGCACGTAGGTCGCATTGGGCGACCACACGGAGTTCGTGGCGAAATGTACCTCGACTTGTTTAGCGATCACCCCTTGCGCACCGGCAAAGGCCAAAAGTTGTGGGCCGCAGGCACATGGTACGAAATTGCTACATCGAAAAAATCCACTGATCGTTGGCTGATGAACTTTGTTGGTGTAACCGACAGAAACATTGTTGAGCGCTTAACCAACAGCGATGTGTATGGCGAACCCATTGACGACCCAAGCGTGGTGTGGGTGCACGAGTTAGTTGGCAGTGTTGTGGTGGATACCGCAGGCAACAATTTGGGAACGTGCACGGGCGTTATTGATAACCCAGCGCATCCAATCATGGAACTGGACAACGGGTTCCTTGTACCAACGCCATTTATCGTGTCGAATGACAACGGGCAAGTAGTAATTGACGCCCCGGAAGGTTTGTTCGATGCGGATTGATGTGTTCACACTGTTTCCGAAGTTGGTAGACGACTTCTGTTCGGAAAGTTTGTTGGGCCGCGCACGCAAAGAAAACCTTGTTGACTTGCGCACGCACGACTTGCGCGAACACACCACAGATGTGCACCACAGCGTGGATGACTCACCATTTGGCGGCGGAGCAGGAATGCTCATTGCAGCCGAGCCCGTGTTCAACAGTATTGAACGTGCCGATGCACCGCGACCAATATTCCTCATGTCGCCAGGTGGCAAACGATTCGACCAAAAGTTCGCAAACAAACTGGCAACACTCGACGGTTTCAGTTTGTTGTGCGGCCGTTACGAAGGCATCGACCATCGCATCCGCGAACACCTCATTGACGAAGAGATTTCAGTTGGTGACGTGGTGTTGGCCGGCGGCGAAGTTGGCGCGTGCTTGGTAATTGAAGCCGTCACCCGTTTAATTCCTGGCGTGATGGGCAATGCCGTTTCTCCAGTGACCGAAAGCTTTGGGCAGTCGGGAATTCTGGAAGAACCCCATTACACGCGCCCTGCGGACTTCCGTGGCTGGGAAGTACCCGAAGTGCTGCGCAGTGGCGACCACGCCAAAGTAGAGCGCTGGAGGCAGGCTCAGGCCCTGCATCGCACCATTGCTCAGCGCCCCGACCTGATGGCCCTGAGGGGTCCGCTAACCCAGGCTGAGCAACGCCTGTTGGAAGAGTTCCCGCCGACCCCGTATCCTTCACACTTCACTATTTAAAGGATTTCCTCATGAAGACCACCGACATTGTTGACAACCAATACAAGCGCGACGACCTTCCAAAAATTGGTTCGGGCGACGAAGTAAAGGTTCACGTACGCGTGGTTGAAGGTGGCAAAGAGCGCATTCAGATTTTCCAGGGAAACATTGTTGCCATCACTGGATCAGGAATCGCAGAGTCGTACACCGTTCGTAAGTTGTCGTACGGAGTGGGCGTTGAGCGCACATTCCCATTGCACAGCCCATCGGTTGCAAAGCTTGAAGTACTGAAGCGCGGAGACGTGCGTCGTGCGAAGTTGAACTACCTGCGCGATCGCAAGGGTAAGTCAGCAAAGATCCGCGAAAAGCGCGACGACCAATAGTCGCCACTTTTCCGAGTCACTGCACACTTTGAATACAGACGACCTCGAAAATTTCGAAGCGGAGCGCGAGCTTCAGCTTGCACAGGAATATCAAGATGTTGTCAGCATGTTTCGCTACGCAGTGGAAACAGATCGCCGGTTTTATCTGGCCAACAATGTTGATGTGAAGGTTCTTTCAGAAGGACCTCGCCCAATTGTGGAAGTGAATCTGTCAGACGCATGGGTGTGGGACATGTACCGCAAGAGCCGATTCGTACCGAAGGTGCGAGTGCTGAGCTTCAAAGACTTAAACATCGAAGAACTGCCTCCAAAAGATTTGTAGACAGTGGAATTGCTGCGCGGCGAAACGCGCGCGGCAGGTGGGCAGAGGAATGTGTTGCTCGCTGGTATGCACAACACGGCTACACCATTGTTGCGCGCAACTTTCGTAGCAAGCGCGGCGAACTAGATGTTGTGCTGATGCACGGAACCGAACTGGTGGTGTGCGAAGTGAAAGCGCGAGCCAACAATGCGTTTGGTTTTGCAGCCGAAGCAGTAACGCCGGCAAAACAATTGAAAGTGCGTCGTGCAACATTTGATTTTGTTGAACACCTGCGCGTGAATGATTCGGCGTTGCATGCCCGCATTCGCAGCACACGGTTTGATGTTGCCACCATGACTGGCGTGCAATTAGAAGTGTTGCTTAACGCGTTTTAGGTAGGCGATTGTCCCAGCACGCGTAATGCCAGTGACGGCGTAAATCCACTGCGTCGGCAGGCACGCACACGTAGTGGCCCATGCCAACGGGAATGTCTTGGTTGCAGCCGGGGCAGATGTACACCTTGTTGGCGTCATACGGCTGCACGCGACGCACGTCAATGTCGCCATACAAACCGTCCCACATCGACACGGTCGTTATCCCGCAAACGCCCAGAACACGAGGACAATCATGATCACAAAAGCCGACCCCACAATGAGAAAGTCGCTGGTGCGCTTGACGCGCTTGCGATGCGGATTGAAACCCATTTCCTAAGTATCGTCTGTGTATGGAGACTCTTGAGGTTTTTCGCGAAAACGGCATTGTGACTGTGACGATGAATCGTCCGGCAAAGAAGAATGCAGCAAACGGCACCATGTGGGACGAGTTGCGCGACACGTTTAAGGAAATTGCCAACAACCCTGACGACCGAGTGATGATTTTGACCGGCGCGGGCGGCGAGTTTTGCAGTGGCGCCGACTTGAGCGATGGTGGTGCACGTCGTGCGAATACTCATGCGTTGGCCAGCATGCGCAACATCACCGATGTGGCCATGTCGCTTGCACGCATTCCGCAACCAACCATTGCCAAGGTGCGTGGAGTAGCCGTGGGCGCTGGTTGCAACATGGCACTCATGTGCGACCTAGTGGTGTGTTCAGACACCGCACGCTTTGCCGAAATTTTCTCGAAGCGTGGCTTGTCGTTGGACTTCGGCGGATCGTGGGTGTTGCCACGCCGCATCGGTTTGCACAAAGCAAAAGAACTCGCGTTGTTTGGCGACATCATTAGCGCGCAAGAAGCAGAGCGCATTGGATTGGTGAATCATGTTGAACAAGAAGCTGCCCTTGACGCATTCGTAGACAACTGGGCAGCAAAGTTGGCTTCTGGTCCTCCAATTGCGTTGGCACAATCGAAGCGCATGTTGAACAACGCCATGAACGTAACGCTGGAACAAGCACTTGAAGACGAAGGTTCGGCACAAGCGTTGAACTTCGGCACCAAAGACACAGCAGAAGCTATGGCGGCGTTTTTGGAAAAGCGCGTTCCTCGATTCACTGGTCGGTAATGCGCAAACGATTGTTGTTGGCGTGCGCAGTTGGCACGTTGATGTTTGCGGTTGGTAGTGCTGCGTCGGTTTCAGCAACGGTTCCACCACCAGTTGACACAGTTGCACCAGGCGACACCATTCCTGATGAACAGGGTGGTCTGCTCGGCATTCCGCAAACCACCACGCTCATTAACCCGCAAGCAACCACCACCATTCCTGAAGGTTGCTTTGCGCAAACCATTCCGCAAGTGGTGTTTATGGGCAAGGTCGAAAAAGTTTCTGCAACGTCGGTGAGTTTTTCCATTCAGAAAACCATTTCTGGAGATGCCAGCGCATATGTGTCGGGCGATGGGCGAGTGGAAGTGCAGTACGGAACTGATGGAAAGTTTTTAGACACTGGTTCGGTGTATGTAGTTGGTGCAGTAACCGATCCGTTTTCGCCAATTTTGGTATCGAAAGTTCGTGCGGCAACGACAACGCTTGGCGCGGAACTTGGTCAAACCAATACTGGAGATGCGTGCCAGACGTTTGAAGACGCAGTGATTACCTTGCACGAAGACGGCACTTCAGTAGATACCGGTGTGTTGCGGCCGTTAATGAAACACAAAGTGCTTATTGCGCTGGTGCTGCTTGCATCGCTTGCCATTGCCTTTGGTGGGCTTGCCACTGTGGTCATTATGCAACGCACGAAGCGTGGCATTGCGCGCACCATGAAGCGCCGAAAACTGTTTAAGCAGTAAACGCAGCAGTTGCCGCTGCACGCAATTGCGTAACCGCATGCTTCAAGCCCTGTGGCTCTTTGAATAACGCGCTACCTGCGATAAGAACGTTTGCGCCAGCTTTGGCTGCGCCTGCAATGGTGGTTGGTCCAATGCCGCCATCAACTTCAAGATCAACAACATCATCAAGACCCGCATTGCGAATCATGTTGCGCACTTCGCGAATCTTTGGCTCCATAGTGGAGATGTAGCTCTGACCACCAAAGCCTGGGTTCACAGTCATGACCAACACCAAGTCCACAAGATCGAGCACATGTGCAATTTCACTTGGCGGAGTGCTTGGGTTCAAAG
>CAITUB010000287.1 GCA_903895515.1 uncultured Acidimicrobium sp.
CGTGTTGTAACGGTCAATTCGGACATCAACATTTTCATGCCCAATGACGTGAGGTTTCGGTGTACCTGATTTCTCTGCATCTTTTGCAAATGCGAAACTTCCGCCCACATGGTCGGCGTGACCGTGTGTGTAAATCAAGTGACTAATCGGGGATTTTCTCCAGGTTCGAATGGAGTCAACGACAGCGATACCGCTCCCTGCGCCAGATGCATCGAAACACATCAGCCCATCGCCCGTATCCCACACCACGCTGTGGCTAAAGCTTTCAACGATTGCCAAGTTGTCGGCTAATTCAGTGATGTCGTTAGTGACCCGATTCAACGGTTGATCAACGATTCCCGAATCAATGACTTTGGTGGAAAGTTCTATTGGGTGCATGACTGCACCTTATTCCAAAGAGAAGTCTATTTTTTGGCTGAAGGTTCTTTCGGTAATCCCAGCACGCGTTCGCCGAGAATATTGCGCATCACGTTCGAAGTGCCGCCCATGATGGTGTAGCCCGATGCATATGCGAGACCCTGGGTCACTTCGTCCCACAACATTGCCTCTGCGCCGAATACTGAAAATACAAAGTTGGCAATTTTGGTTTCTAATTCGGTGCAGAAACATTTTGTCGCAGCAGAAAAACCTGCTGGTGCTTGCCTGAGTGTTTCGCGAATCACCAAAATGCGTCCGACGCGGTATCCGATTTCAATATCAGCAATTTCTTGACGCACACGTGCGTCGGTGGTGTCTGCTTTCTTGAGGGCCATGTCATACAACGCCTTGTTCGACACCAATCGATCAATGCCTCCGCGTTCGTGCTCCAGCTGGCGCATGGTTTGCGCAAATGCTCCGCCTTGCTGTCCAACGAGATTGTCTTTGGGTACTCGAACATCGGTATAGAACACTTCGCAAAAGTGACGGTTGGTCGTCATGTCTTGAATTGGGCGAACATCAATGCCGGGCGTATTCATCGGCACAATGATTTCGCTAATGCCCGCATGCGGTGGACCGTCATTACTGGTTCTGCAGATGAGATAGCAGTAGTCGGCAACTTCGCCAAAACTCGTCCAGATCTTTTGACCATTAATGACCCATTCATCGCCATCAAGTTGAGCAAATGTTTTTAACGATGCAAGGTCGCTGCCTGCGTTTGGCTCGCTCATGCCAATGCACCACGTGGTTTTGCCGGCGAGCATGTCGGGAAGGAATGCATCTTGTTGAGCCTTGGTTCCATACGCAATGAGCGCTGGCCCCATTTGCCGATCCGCAAACCACGAAGCGGCAATGGGTGCGCCAGCAGAAATCATTTCTTCGGCAACGATCAATCGCTCGATTCCTGGACGGCCACCGCCTCCGAATTCACTTGGCCACGTCATGCCGATCCAGCCAAGAGCAGCGAGTTCTTGTGAGAACTCTTTGGAATAGCCATTCATCCACGTGTCGTTGAAGCGCCCGTAGCGAGCAACGGCATCATGGGCAACGGTGCGCGCCTTGGTACGAAGCGCAATGTGCTCTGGCGACCAGTCAAAATCCACAGACAGATGGTACGGGGTAGAGCCAGTTCGGCCCGTGGCGAGCGCCGGAATTGGCTCGTGGGCTATTGTGTACAAGTCAGATACAAGTTGGTCAAACGCAGCATCGGAGCTCAACAATGGCAACCAAAATCAAAGTCGTAAACCCAGTAGTCGAACTTGATGGCGATGAGATGACTCGCATCATGTGGCAATTCATTAAGGACCGACTCATCTTGCCGTACCTCGACATCAATCTTGAGTACTACGACCTGAGCATCGAAAATCGTGATGCCACAAACGATCAAGTAACGATTGACTCAGCACATGCAATTTTGAAGCACGGCGTTGGTGTGAAGTGCGCAACGATCACGCCAGATGAAGCTCGTGTAAAAGAATTCAATTTGAAGCAAATGTGGAAGTCACCAAACGGCACTATTCGCAACATTTTGGACGGCGTGGTATTTCGCGAGCCAATTATTTGCCAAAACATTCCGAAGTTGGTTCCAGGTTGGACAAAGCCAATTGTGATCGGACGCCATGCGCACGGTGATCAGTACAAGGCAACCGATTTCCGCGTTCCTGGTGAAGGAACGGTCACCATGACATACGTTCCAAAAGATGGAAGCAAGCCAATTGAAATGAAAGTTGCTGACTTCACTGGTTCTGGCGTGGTGATGGGTATGTACAACTTCGATGAGTCAATTCGCAATTTCGCACGTGCAACCATGAACTATTCGTTGCAGCGCAATTACCCGCTATTTCTCAGCACGAAGAACACCATCTTGAAGGCTTACGACGGACGCTTCAAAGACTTGTTTGAGGAAGTATTTAATGCCGAGTTCAAAGCACAGTTCGACAAGCAGGGGCTCACCTACGAGCACCGACTCATTGACGACATGGTGGCATGCATGTTGCGCTGGGAAGGCGGTTACGTGTGGGCATGCAAGAACTACGACGGTGACGTGCAGTCCGACATTGTCGCTCAAGGATTTGGTTCACTCGGATTGATGACATCAGTGTTGGCAACGCCAGATGGGCGAGTGTTGGAGTCCGAAGCTGCACACGGAACAGTGACACGTCACTATCGCGATCATCAAGCTGGCAAAAAAACATCGACAAACCCAATCGCATCTATCTATGCCTGGACTCGTGGCCTTGAACATCGTGGAAAACTTGATAACACACCAGCACTGATCGACTTTGCGCGCAAGGTTGAGCAGGTGTGTGTGGAGGCAGTTGAGGGTGGCGAGATGACAAAGGACTTGTCATTGCTTGTGGGTGGCGAAAAGGCACCATGGCAGACCACCGAGCAATATCTCGAAACTTTGGACCGCCGTTTGCAAGAAAAGATGGCTAAATAGCCCGTTTCTTGAACGTTTCTTACTCAGGTAGGGAACACTAAAGAGATGAACAAGCGAACATCCAAAACCCGTGTTTTGGGTGAGCCGGACCAAAGTCGATTACTCGATACCGATGTTGGTGCCTTTTTGGCGTTTCTTACTGTCGTGGTTGTTGGCATCTGGGCACATCATGGTGGATTCAACAACCTTGGTCTTTCCACCACCGATACCGCGACGTCCCTTGACCAAATTACGGGTTTGTTGGCCAGCGAGTCAGGGATTCTCGGCCTCATTCTGATTACACGCACGCCAATGTTGGAGCGTCGCTACGGACTGGACCGAATGTTTAACTGGCACCGAGTGTTGGGTGCGTCAATGTCGGTGTTCCTTCTGTTGCACGTGATCTTCAGTGTGTGGGCGTGGTCAACGCCTGGTGGTTTGTTCGCTGCAGTGAAGTCGCTCACTGGCGGGGAGCCCTACATGGCAATGGCCAGTGTTGGCGCAGTGCTTGTTGGCGTCGTAACCATCACGTCAATCCGCTCAATTCGAAATTCGATGACTTATGAGATGTGGTACTTCATTCATCTTGTTGCCTATATCGGGCTAGCTATTTCGTTCTCCCACCAAATAACTCTTGGCGCAGACTTCGCGACCGACAAGTTGGCGCGTTGGACGTGGGTTGGAGCGCATGTTGCTGTGGTGCTGTGGATCATGTGGTCGCGTTGGCGCACGTTGATTTTGTCGATTCTGCATCCATACAAAGTTTCTGCTGTTTCGCATCCGGCTCCTGGCCTCATTGCAGTAACGCTGAATAGTCCAGCCATTTCACGCCATCGGGCTCATGCTGGCCAGTTCTATATGTTGCGACAGTTGGCTCCAGGTCGCTGGTGGAAGACAAATCCATTTTCACTGTCTTCGGTTCCGAGTAGCGCAGGGCTACGTTTCACGATCAAGTCTCGCGGTGAAGCAAGTGATGCGATGACGAAGATTCGCGTCGGAACAAGGGTTGCCATCGAAGGGCCGTACGGTGTGTGCACACCCGAAATAATTGGCAACGAACCGGTACTCATGGTTGCCGGCGGAGTGGGCATTGGTCCAATAGTTTCGCTCGCTGAGAATCTTTCACCGCATCACAAGCCAATCATTGTGTATCGAGCTCATTCACAAAAAGAGATGGTGCATGTCGAAGAGATTGATGCTCTCATGAAAAAACTGGGCGGCCAATTGTTTACGGTAATAGGACCTCGTTCAGCGCTAAAGGTGAGCGATCCATTCGCTGCTGAAGTACTTCGCAAGAGCGTCCCCGACATTGCGGACCGAGTGGTCATTGTCGCGGGTCCAGAATCATTAATTAAGGCTGTTCAAAAAGGAGCGCGTAAGTCTGGTGTTCCTACAGATCGAATTCACGCCGAAAGAGCATGGTGGTAAATCGTGGTGAGTAAAAAAGACAAGCATCAAAGCGGTCAGCATTCATTGATTCGACAAATGTTTCCAGCAGTCGCATTGTCGGCTTTGGGGATTGGTTTCGTTTCCCAACTCGATAATCCTGCAAGTCAACTCGCATCGGGTGGGCTAGCCATTGGTGGGTCCACAGACACAACGGTTGTTGACCCGGCAACTGGTGCTCCGGCTCCTCAAGCAACAGTGGCGCCAGCTAGTGGTGTTGTCGCGACGCCAGCAACTGCTGCACCGGCAACTGCAGCGCCCGTCGTTGATACCACATCATGCACTGGCGACGTGGTGAAGAGCCCTCCTGCCAACTTCAGATGGGGAACTATTCAATTGCAAACAACGTTCACGCCAGGCAATGTGCTGTGCGATATTCAAGTGCTGCAATATCCAAGCGACCGTGGAACATCAATCAGTATTAATCAATATTCGTTGCCGATCTACATACAAGAATCACTTGCTTCACATAGCGCCAATGTCCGCGCAATTTCTGGCGCAACTCTGTCGTGGCGTGCATATTCGTCCGCTTTGCAAGCAGTGCTCGACGCTCGACCAAAATGATGCAAACAGTTTCCATTTCTCCGCAAAGGTTTGCCGCCCAAGCAATGGGCACGGCTGTTAGTTGGCATATTGATTGCGAAAACGAGCAATTGGCCAAAGATGCTTGGCAGATCGCGCTCGCAGAAATTGAACGTTGTGAGCAAATGTTTTCAACATTTAGGCCTAGCAGCGAAGTTTCTCGAATTAATCGGGGCGAACTGCATCTGCTCGATGCCGCGCAAGAAGTCGTTGAAGTGCTTGATGCATGCACATGGCTAGAGCACTTGAGTCGAGGCGTGTTTCGCGCACGACGTCCTGACGGTTCGCTTGATCCAGCAGGGTTCGTGAAGGGTTGGGCGGTGGAACGCGCCGCCCAAAAATTACGTGATGCTGGTTTGAACAATTGGTATTTCGGCGCGGGAGGCGACATTCAAACCTGCGGAACGCAGATCTCTGGAGACAAGTGGACAGTGGGTGTGGTTGACCCGCATGATGAATCGCGTGTGCGTTGCACGGTGGACATTCCTGTCGACTACGCCATTGCAACTTCAGGAACCTCTGCACGTGGAATGCACATCTGGGATGGCACGACGAATGCTTTGGTGTCACCAGTTGCTTCATTTACGGTCATTGGGCCGCAGTTGATGTGGGCAGATGCGTTAGCAACAACAGGATTCGTCATGGGCGAACCTGGAGTGAAGTGGGTGGAAGAAACGTTTCCTGGTTACGTCGCGTTCTCGCTCGCCTGACTCTGGCAGAGTAGAGACATGCGCGCAATAGTTCTTAACGGTCATGGTGGTCCAGAAGTTTTAACATTTGCCGATATTGCGGCTCCTCAACCTGGTCCTGAAGAAATTGTGGTGCAGGTTCGTGCAACAAGTCTGAATCGTGCCGATCTGTTGCAACGCATGGGTTTCTATCCGGATCCTTTTCCTGGTGAGCATGAAGTGCCGGGAATGGAATTTTCCGGCAGTGTTCACGCCCTGGGGTCGCGAGTGCGATCATGGCGTGTTGGTGACGAAGTGATGGGCATAGTGAGTGGCGGTGCTTATGCAGAGCAGCTCGTTGTGCATGAACGACAGGCCATGCGAATTCCACGCGGTGTATCTCTTGCAGATGCCGCTGCAATTCCCGAAGTGTTTATTACAGCTTGGGACGCATTAGTGGTTCAAGGTGGCCTTACGAGCGGACGTTGGGCGCTCGTTCATGCTGGTGCGTCCGGTGTTGGAACTGCCGCTGTGCAAATTTGTAAGGCGATAGGTGCGCATGTCATCGCCACATGTTCAGCAGGGAAAGTTGCGGCGGTACAAGCGCTAGGTGCTGATGTCGTTGTTGACTACTCATCTGAAGATTTTGTAGAAGTGGTGAAGTCTGCAACTGGTGGCCGTGGGGTAGACGTGGTGTTGTGCGTTATTGGTGGCGAATATCTCGATCGCAACGTTGCGTCGCTTGCACAAAAGGGGCACATTGTTCAAGTCGGTGTCATGGGCGGCGGCAATATGGCGTTCAACCTTGCAGGACTCATGCCAAAGCGCGCAAAGCTTTCAGGTACGGTGCTGCGGGCTCGTCCTATTGAAGAAAAAATCGCGATCAGTCAGCGATTTGCTGCAGAGGTTATTCCGATGTTTGAATCGGGGCGATTGAAGCCAGTGATTGACTGTAGGTATTCATTTGCAGACATGGCGCACGCTCATGTGCACATGGGCGCAAACGCAAATACAGGCAAAATCGTTATCGATATTGGCGCGTAAAGCGCAGGCGATTTAACGCTTTTGTAGGTCGGTGTACGAACGCTCGTCTTGGCCGGTGTACCACTGGCGAGGACGACTGATCTTTTGTTCCTTGTCACCGAGCAGCTCCACCATGTGTGCAAGCCAGCCCACAGTGCGTGGAATGGCGAACAGAACCGTGAACATTTCCTCAGGGAAACCAAGGGCTTGATAGATGAGACCAGAGTAGAAGTCAACGTTCGGGTACAGCTTGCGCGAGATGAAGTATTCATCTTTCAGCGCAGTTTCTTCAAGCTTGAGTGCGATGTCAAGTAGCGGGTTCATTCCCGTAACTTCAAACACTTCGTACGCTGTCTTTTTGATGATGACAGCGCGTGGATCAAAGTTTTTGTACACACGGTGACCGAAGCCCATGAGCTTCTCTTCGCCCTTTTTCACACGTTCGATGAATGCCGGAACATTGGCCACGCTGCCAATTTCGGTGAGCATATGAATAACGGCTTCATTCGCGCCACCATGAAGTGGTCCAAAGAGAGCAGCGGCAGCAGCAGACGTTGCTGAGTACGGGTCGGAGTTTGCGCTTGCAACAACACGCATGGTGGTGGTGCCACAGTTCTGCTCGTGATCTGCATGCAGAATGAACAACACGTCCATTGCACGGGCAAGCGTTGGGTTGACTTCATAGTCATCGCCAATGCGATACATCATGTTCAGGAAGTTGTGTGCGTACGACAATGAGTTGTTCGGAAGCACAAATGGCAAACCGGCAGAGAATCGGTATGTCATTGCCGCAATGGTTGGCACCTTGGCAATGAGTCGAAGAATCTGCTTGTTTAAGGTTTCAGGATTGAAAATATCGCGCGCATCATCGTAGAAAGTCCCAAGCGCTGCAACAGCCGAAATAAACATTCCCATTGGGTGAGCGTCGTAATGAAATACATCCACGAAACGCTTGCGCATGTTCTCGTGAATCATGGTGTGATGAGTGATGTCGTAATTCCATTGCGCGAGTTCTTCTGAGTTTGGAAGCTCTCCGTTGAGCAGTAAATACGCAACTTCAGTAAAGGTCGACTTGGCTGCAAGTTCTTCAATCGGGTATCCGCGATAGCGCAAGATTCCCTTCTCGCCATCGAGGTATGTGATTGCGGATTGACATGCTGCCGTTGACAAAAACGCGGGGTCATACATCCGCAAATCGGGGTCTAGTTCGCGTAGCGCAGACGACGCGAATACCGAGTCAGTAACCGGAACAGTAACTTTCTTGCCTGTTCGGTCATCAATGATGGTGATTGTTTCAGCCATCGTGATTCCCTTCTTATCGTGTTAGGGAGCTTCCTCTCCCTGCCGTCAAGTGTAGAGGGGGCAGGGTTTACAAAGGTGTGTTGTCGTGTTTGCGAGGGATAAGACGCTCGCGTTTGTCGCGCAACATGGCAAAAGCAGAGGAAATTTCACGTCGTGTTTCCTCTGGGTTAATGACAGAGTCAACGTAGCCACGCTCGGCTGCAATGTATGGATTTAGCAGGCGTTCGGCGTAGTCGGATTCAAAGGCGGCACGTTCTTCGGGGGTGGCTCGGCGTTGCAAAATGGCTGCGGCTTGGCCGGCGCCCATCACGGCCAGTTCTGCTGTTGGCCAAGCGAGACATAAGTCATTTCCCATGGTCTTGGAATCCATCACGATGTAGGCGCCGCCATAGCTCTTACGCAAAATAATGCACACTCGTGGAACTGTTGCGCGTGCATAAGCAAACACCAATTGTCCGCCGTGACGGATCATGCCCCGCCACTCCAAGTCTTTACCCGGATAGAAGCCAGGCGTATCAACAAGTGTGAGCAATGGAATATTGAATGCATCGCAGAATGAAACAAAACGAGCTGCTTTTTGCGATGCAGGAATGTCAAGCGTGCCCGCGAGCACCATCGGCTGATTGGCAACTACGCCAACCGATTCGCCGTCAATGGTGATGAACGCGGTGATGACATTTGCTGCCCATCGTTCACGAACTTCGAAAAGGTAATCATCATCGGCAATTGATCGAATGACCTTGCGCACGTCGTAACTTCCCGTCGTCGACTCGGGAATGAGTGCACCGGCTTCTGGTGTTAAACGGTCGGATGGGTCTCCGGTTTCAACATGTGGTGCAAGTTCGTCAACATTGTTTGGAATAAAGGTGAGCAATTGTTCTAGCGCTTCAACTGCTGCGGCAATATCGGAAACCACCAAACTGGCAACGCCGCTTTGTTTCGCGTGTGCATCAGTACCTCCCAAGTCTTCATTGCTAATTGCAATTCCGGTGAACTCTGCAACCATGGTCGGGCCAGAAACGAATGCGTACGAATCTGCCGTCATGATGACGAAGTCACTGAGGCCAATGAGCAGCGCTGGTCCTGAAACTGCAGGCCCGGTGACAATGGTGAAGGTGGGAATGACACCGGAGCAATTGGCGATAGCGCGTGCCGCTTGACCCCAGCCGTGCAGTGCTGCAATTCCTTCAAGAATGTCTGCCCCAGAAGACGCCATTGCGAGGACAAGTGGGATTCTTTGATTCAACGCAATTGCGGCGGCGTTGGCAATTACTCCCGAAGCTTCAGCTGAAAGCGCGCCTCGGTGGTATTCGGCGTCGATGTCGACCCACACCACATTCCGGCCAGAGTTTTCGAGAAAGCGAACTTCTGCAGATGCCGCACCTTTCACCGCATGCTGTAATTGCACGCCGGATGAAAGAGGAGACACGGTCGACACGTCTAGAGATTAGTGCTCACACCTGGTTGGCGTTCGCCCGACTTGGCGATGACTGCTTTAGTGATGTCAAGCGCAGCGCGTGTGGGTTTGTTCGGGAGAGGACGCTTTCGCGAAGCCCAGCCCACGATTCGTGGGGGGAGCTCGGGTATCGCGACACGTGAGTATTCACCTTTTAGCCAGCCAGGAATTGCAGTAGCGGGAACAATTGCCGCACCGAACCCTTCGAATGCCAAAGATGCGAGCAAACGCACTCCGTCAATTTCGGCCTGTGCCGTAAGAGCAAGACGTTGTGAACCTGCTGCTCGATCTATTACGCGCCGCATCGACGTGTTGCGTGGTGGAAGCAACAACGGTTCGGTTGCAAGTTCGGCAAGTGTGATGGATTCTTTGTTTGCCCAATGGTGTTTGGAATGAATCAATAACAAGAGGTCTTCAGAAAAAAGCTCAACTAAATCCAGTTCTGGGTTGTCGATAGGGAAGTGAACAATTGCAGCATCCAGGTCGCCTGCAATTAACCGAGGCAGCAGTGTTGACGAACTTCCTTCGTGAATGATTGCACGAACTTTTGGATGATCGCGCTTCAAGGCGGGAAGCAGGCGAGGCATTAACCATCGACCAGTGGTTCCAATAACGCCCAGGCGAGTATCTCCTTCGACTTCTGTATCTGTGCTCTGAATATCAGCTTCAATGTCTTCCAGTTCGTGAATGATGCGTCGAGCACGCTCTACAACGAGTTCTCCGTCGTCAGTAAGTTTTCCGCTGGTGCGCTCAACAAGGCTGACCCCAAGTTCCTTTTCCAGGCGGGAAATATGGGCCGAAACGTTGCTTTGTACCGTGCCAAGTGCCCGAGAAGCTGCAGAGAACGACCCGTGGTCGGCAATGGCGATCAGGCTTGATAAATGGCGAATCTCCATATCCAATACGGTACTCGGCGTGGAGTGGGGTATCACGAAAATAGATAGGAAGTATCGTGCCGTTCGCCTTGAACGCTTACCCACGGGTAGGGCATACTTAATCTCATATCGCGGTGAGACCACCCCCATGGTCCACCCGAAAGTGTCCAGATGGCTCCCCCAGCCAACTGGATCTTAGGTTGAGAGGCCCCGCATACAAGCGGGGCCTTTCCCGTTTCTGAGACTCGTTTTAAATGTCAATAGCCTGCGAGTGTGAGTAACCAAGGTTCGCGTGCAGCGGCGTTCATCGATCTTGATCGCACGTTGATCGGTGAGGCATCGGGTCCATTGCTGAGTGCGGCGCTGCGTGATGCCGGTGTGGTGTCGTCATCACGACTGCCTGGTGAAGACATGTTGTATCGAGTGTTCAACCTTGTCGGAGAAACGTTGCCGAGCATGTTGCTCGCTCGACAAGGGGTTGCGGTATTGAAAGGCAAGCCTCGTCATGCTGTGGTTGCAGCAGCGAATGCAGTTTCATTACAGCTTGCGCAGTTGGTGCGAACGAATGCTCGAAACATTATTGATGCGCATCGCGCGAACGGCGTGAAAGTGGTGCTTGCAACAACAACTCCACATGATTTGATTGCAACGTTTGCACGACAAATGGGATTCGATGATGTTGTTGCAACGCGCTTCGAAGTTGATGCCGAAGGTACCTATACAGGCCAACTGGTTGGACCATTTGCTTGGTCTGCGGGAAAACTGGAAGCAGTAAAGGCGTGGTGCGAAGACCACGATGTCGATTTAACACAAAGCTACGCATATTCCGACAGCGTCTACGATGCGCCTCTGCTTGGCGCAGTTGGTTTTCCGCACGTGGTGAATCCCGATGCTCGGCTCGCTGTTATGGCATCGGCGCGTAAATGGCCAAGCGCTCAATTCGATGTGCAAGGCGAAACATCCAAGCCTTCTCTGCAAATTTCAGATATTCAAAAGTTTGGTCTGCTCTTCGCTCGACCTGAAGTGTTTCCGTTTGCCAAAACGACAATTGATGGAATCGAACATGTACCAAGCAGCGGTCCTGTCATTTTGGTTGCAAATCACCGCAGTTACTTCGACGTATTTGCGGTAGCGATGATGGTGTCAAAAACAGGCCGCACAGTGCGCTTTCTGGGCAAGAAAGAAGTATTTGATGCACCTCTCATTGGTCAGCTTGCATCGCTATTGGGCGGCATTCGCGTCGATCGAACTTCAGGTAGTGATGAACCGCTGGAACACGCGGCTGCTGCTTTGCAGTCGGGAGAAATGGTGGCACTGATGCCACAAGGAACCATTCCGCGTGGTCTTGAATTTTTTAATCCGCAGTTGCAAGGGCGATGGGGGGCTGCACGCCTCGCTGTCCAGGCCAATGCAACAGTTATTCCGATTGGTCTTTGGGGCACGGAAAAGGTCTGGCCGCGTAACGCAAAACTTCCCGACATCTTGAATCTGTCTAACCCGCCACTTGTCAGCATCACGGTTGGTCCACCGGTTGAATTGGATCGAACGGGCAATAGCGACGAGATCATTGCCGCTAATACGCAAGCAATGATGAGTGCAATTAGTGCGTTGCTGCCATCAGAGGCGCGCGAAGAGCGAACCCCAACAGACGATGAGTTGCGAGCAACGTTTCCTTCGAGCTACAGCGGAGACTTGCGAGCTGACATGGCTCGCAGACCAGGAACTGATTAATTCGCTGGTTTTTTAATCAGAGCGACAATGGCGCCAACGCATGCGGCGGTCACTCCACCAAATACGATTCGCCCCGTCAGTGTTGACACGTTGAACGTGAGTTGAGCCGCAATATAAATAGCGGGTAAGTACAGCACGATCATGGCCATGCGCACGATTTGATTGCGCGGAGTTTTCCAAATAGTGAAAACCCCAATCACGCCAAACACCATGGTGTACACCAAAATGATGGTCACCATCAGTACAAGGCTCTCCATGGTCTCGTTACTTCTTGGCTCGAGTTACTTTTTGACGTACAACATTGAGCGCGCTTCCAGCCTTAAACCACTGCACTTGTTCTTTGCTGAACGTGTGTAGGGCAGTGAATGGAATCTCTTCAGCATTGCGTTGTTTGACGATGTAACACTGCACCGGCTGGTCTGGGACTGGTGGCATTCCGCGAACGGTGATGGTGTCGGTTGGCTCAATCAAGTCATAGACCGATGGGTCTTCAAAAGTAAGTGGAACGATTCCTTGCTTTTTCAGGTTGGTCTCGTGAATGCGAGCAAATGATCGAGCAAAAATTACTTGGCAACCGCGGAAGCGAGGTTCCATTGCTGCGTGTTCGCGACTGGAGCCTTCTCCGTAGTTCTGGTCGCCAATTGCACACCACTGGAATTTGTTCTTGCCCCACAACCACGCAATTTCTGGATACGCACGAGTGGAACCATCAACCAGATCGAGACCTTTGCCAACTTCGTCGGTGTAGGCATTTACGGCACCTTCAAACAAGTTCATTGAAATGTTTTCGAGATGCCCGCGGTACTTCAACCATTTTCCTGCTGCTGAAATGTGGTCGGTGGTGCATTTGCCTTTTGCTTTCATTAACACCGGCATGCACAGGAAGTCGTTGCCGTTCCATTTTGTAAATGGCTCAAGTAATTGCAAACGATCGCTCAGCGGGTCAACGATGACTTCAATATCTGAACCATCTGCTGGTGGGGCAATGAACGTGTCATTGCCTGCGTCGTATCCATTTGCTGGCAGAACTTCGCCGGCTGGGGCATTGAGTTTTACTTGCGTTCCATCTGGGGCTTCGATGGTGTCGGTTGTTGGGTCGAAGTCCAGTCGACCTGCGAGTGCAAGTGCAATCACGGTGTCGGGGCTGGTAACAAAACTGAGTGTGTTCGCAGAACCGTCGTTGCGCTTAGGGAAGTTGCGATTAAACGAGTTGACAATGGTGTTCGGTTTGTCCGTTACATCAGTTGAGCGTTCCCACTGACCGATGCAGGGTCCGCATGCATTGGCAAGAACCGTTGCGCCGATTGCTTCCAAGTCGGCAAGAAGCCCGTCGCGCTCAATGGTTGCACGAATTTGTTCTGAACCAGGAGTGATGAGTAGTTCGCACTTGGCCTTCAAGCCATGTGCTTTTGCCTGACGAGCAACCGATGCTGCACGTGTGATGTCTTCGTAGCTCGAGTTTGTGCAACTGCCGATGAGCGCTGACGAAATTTCTAGTGGCCAACTGTTTTCGCTTGCGGCTTTGCCGATTGCGCTTCCAACTTTGTGCGCCAAGTCGGGAGTGTGTGGACCATTGATCAACGGTTTCAATTGCGACAAATCGATTTCAATTACTTTGTCGTACTGCGCGCCTTCGTCTGCACGTAAGTGTTCTGTCACTGTGTCGGCAGCCGATGCGATGTCGCCGCGACCAGTTGCCTTCAGGTAGTCGGACATGTGTTGGTCGTATCCGAACACTGAACATGTTGCGCCAATTTCGGCACCCATGTTGCAGATGGTTGCTTTTCCTGTAGCGGAGATGCTGTCTGCACCTTCGCCGATGTATTCAACGATTGCGCCAGTTCCACCCTGCACCGTGAGCACACGAGCAACTTCAAGAATGACGTCTTTCGGGCTTGACCAACCAGAAAGAGTTCCGGTGAGTTTCACGCCAATAACTTTTGGCCAGCGAACGTTAAATGGGAAACCGGTCATGACGTCAACGGCGTCGGCTCCACCAACACCAATTGCCACCATGCCAAGACCACCAGCATTTGGTGTGTGGCTGTCGGTGCCGATCATCATTCCGCCAGGAAATGCGTAGTGCTCAAGTACTACTTGGTGAATAATTCCGCTTCCTGGTCCCCAAAAGCCGATGCCATATTTTGCAGAAACACTTTGCAAGAAGTCGTACACCTCTTTGTTGGTGTCAATAGCTACACCCATGTCGATGCGCGCACCCGTCTTTGCCAAAATGAGGTGATCGCAATGCACGGTGCTCGGAACAGAAGTAGTGGGTAGGCCTGCTGTCATGAATTGCAGCAACGCCATCTGTGCTGTTGCGTCTTGCATGGCAACTCGGTCTGGTGCAAAGTCGGCGTAGCTGCGACCGCGTTCCATTTCCTGTGTCTTTGGCTTCGACAGGTGGTTAATCAAAATCTTTTCGGTGAGCGTGAGTGGGCGACCGAGTCGCTTGCGTCCAATCGCTACGTTTGCTGCGAGTTTGTCGTACACGTTGTTGACGAGTTCGATTGGTGTTCCTGCGCTGACAGCCATGGTGGTCCTCCATAGTGAAGATGAATGATCGATGGGGTTGCTTTTCCCCTCTAAGTATACAAGTATAGTACAAGTGAGAAGTATCCGATATCACGAAATTGCCGCAGCGCTTCGCGAGCGAGTGCAAGCCGGGCAGTTTTTAGCTGGTCGCTTATTGCCGAGTGAGTCCGAACTCTCCACAGAGTTTTCTGTCAGTCGTGTCACAGTTCGACGCGCACTTGAAGTGTTGCGCGATGAAGGTTTGGTTAACGCGCGGCAAGGCTTCGGATGGTTTGTTGCATCCGACCCAGTAAGCCAAAGCCTCGGTCGTTTAGGAACCATTGAAGAACAAATGTTGGCAAGTGGTTTGCAACCAGCTCGACGCATTGTGGATTTCGCTTTTGAAAAACCGTCGCGCAAAGTTGCCAAAGTGCTGGATTGCGACCAAGTGTTACGTGTGAAGCGCGTGAATATGGCAGATGACCAACCATTTGCAGTGGTCACAGTCTGGTGTCCGTTCGAACTTGGCAAACATTTGTCGCGACACGATGTTGAACATTCGTCGTTCTACAACTTGTTAAACATTGAGCTTGGTGGGGCGACGCAAACCATTAGCGCCGATGCCGCAACAGCCACTGAGGCGCAATTGTTAGAGATTCCAATTGGTTCGCCTGTACTCAGTTGTGATCGAACGACAAAAGACAAGCACGGCAATGCTGTGTTGGTATCGCACCATGTGTTTCCGGCTCATCGCACCAATTTCGTGGTGGATCTTCCAGCAGTTACTGCATCAATTGCACCAACTGGGTTGCGACTCGTCGATTAACTATTGACTACCACTTGTCCCAATGCAGTACTTTTTCGAGTGGCGCACGTTTAGCCGGCTTGAAGTCGGTGCCCTTGGTGTAGGCGATAGGGAACAATCCGCCCTGCGTAATTTTTTCGTATGGAATGCCGAGTAGTTCTGCGGCCTTCTTTTCACCGTCCATCATGAGGTGAATGGTGGTCCATGCAGAACCGATTCCGCGACCGCGCAGTGCAAGCATGAAACTCCACACAGCAGGAAGCAGCGAACCCCATCCGCCCGCACCCGTTGCTACGTCAACGTTTTCTAAGCGACCCTTGATGCAAGGAATCATCAGCATTGGTGCCTTTTCAAAATTTTCTGAAAGGAATGTTGCTGAATCGCGCACGCGAGTCATCTGATCGCCAAG
>CAITUB010000288.1 GCA_903895515.1 uncultured Acidimicrobium sp.
CTGTTTTGCGGTCGTCAAGCATGTGGGGATCCCTCTCAGGATACCGATAACTGCTTATAGCGAATGAGCGATTCCTGTCGCTCGGCAGCGTGGTCCACGATTGGCTCGAGATACGGGTTCAACAAACCCGCTAGCCACGGGGCATGCACCACATCATTCGGGGTGTCTGCAAGCTCGGGAATCCACGTGCGTACATACGTGCCGTTGGGATCAAACTTTTCGCCTTGCGAGATTGGATTGAAAATGCGGAAATACGGTGATGCGTCGGTTCCTGTTCCCGCAGTCCATTGCCAACCGTGCTGGTTTGATGCAATATCGCCATCAACTAAGTGCTCCATGAAGTACTTGGCACCCCATTGCCACGGTAAATGCAAATCTTTGACCAAAAAGCTGGCGACGATCATGCGCACACGATTGTGCATCCAACCTGTTGCCAGCAGTTGCTTCATTCCCGCGTCAACAATTGGATAACCCGTTTTACCTTCGCACCACAATGCAAACCGCTGACGAGCGCGTTCGTCGGTGTCGACCACAATTGAATCCATTTTGCGCTGCAAATTTTCGCGAACCGTTCGCGGCTGATGAAACAGCACATCGGCATAAAACTCTCGCCATCCAAGTTCGCTGCGAAACACTGCGTGTGCTTTTGTTTCATTTAATTCGGCAAGCAGCGAACGAGAGTGCAGCACTCCGAATCGCAGGTACGGAGAAAGCATGCTTGTTCCTGCAACATCTGGACTATTCCGTGTTTCGTCGTAGCGGTCAAGAGCAGTGTCACGGAATTTCTCCCACATATTCCAGGCAGCCTCTTCTCCGGCTTCGGGCAAGTTTGCACTGCATGGTGGATCTTGCGGAATTGGTTCACTCAATATTTCTGGAGCGCCGTGCCACTTCACCGATGGTGTGGCAAATGGTGCTGGCCAGCCGTGCTGAATCCATATTTTTGAAAATGGTGTGAACACTGCATAAGGAGTTCCGTCGCCTTTGCGCACCACGCCAGGTTCCACTGCATACGACGAACCAACTTGTTGAAAATCGATGCCTTCAATCGCAAGTTTGCTGGCAACCGCAGAGTCGCGTTGCATTCCATATGGCGCGAAGTCTTTCGCACACACCACACGCTCCGCACCCGACTCGCGACACACCTGGGCAATAATTTCTTCTGGGTTACCTGTGCGCACAACGAGCGCACCACCCATTGATTCATTGAGTGCACGCAGGTTACGAAACAAAAATGCAAGTCGCGGAGCACCAGACGTTGTAAGAAAACGGGGATCAAGCACGAATAAGGGAACTACATCCCCAACTGCAGCAGCTGCACAGAGGGCTTCGTTGTCTGCGAGTCGCAGATCTCTTCGAAACCACAGCACCGATTTAGGCATGTTCTATATCTTTCACCCAGATCCACGAAAACATGAAGACGGCCGCCAACAATGTGATAATTCCGCCATACGCCAACGACCAAGACACGCTCACATAGTCGGCAACCAATCCCGTGATTGGCCCACCAATTGGCGTGCTTCCCAAAAATGCAACCGCAGTAAGTGCCAACATGCGACCCCGCATATCGGGTGGAGCTTCTTGAGTGATGATCGAATTTGCTCCCGCGATCATTGCCGCACCACCCGCACCTAAAGGTATGGCCCACACGAATGCAACCCACACGTTTGGCGCAATGGCCATGCCCACATTTGCAACTCCAAGCATCAGTGCCGCACTGGCAACCCACATATATCTAGTCAAGTGCAATCGCGCCGTCGCAAGCGCCCCAATCAAACTGCCAATGCTGGTTACCGCCAAAATCCATCCGTAATACTCAGCATTTCCCCACTTCAGGTCAGCCAATTTCGGAAGCGACACGCCGTAGTTAAATGCAAATGTGCTGACAACGGCAAACACTACAAAAAGTGGAAACAATCGTTGATGAGTGCGTACGAAACGAATACCGTCACGCACCGGCGTGCCTCCCGCCGGTCGAGGTTCGGGAGTGAACATTTCAGACTTGCGTAGCCCCACCACCCCGTACAGCATGAAAATGTATGAAACACCGTTAACTATGAATAGCCAACCCGTGCCCAATGGACCAACAAGTGTTGCAGCAATCGCCGGACCAAAGATGCGAGACCCTGTCATCACTGCAGTGTTCAGTGACATTGCATTACCAATCTCGTTCGGAGGCACGAGTTCTGTCACTAACCCGCGACGCGATGGGTTATCAATTGCGCCAACCACACCAAGAATTGCAGTCAATATGAACACCAACTCAACACTGATGACACCGGCCACATCGCATATTCCGAGCACGATCGCCTGTAATGCCAAAAGCGACTGAGTAATCACCGTCGTTCGACGTCGGTCAAACCGGTCGGCAAAAGCCCCAGCCCACGCGCCCAGAAGCAACATTGGCAAAAACTGAAGCGCGGCGTTTATTCCTAGGTCAACGGAACTTCCTGTCAACCGATACAACAAAAACGATGTTGCGGTGAGTTGCAACCACGAACCAATGTTGGAAAACAACAATCCCGCGAAGAATAAACGAGCATTCCTATTGCTCAACGAACGGAACATACCTCCGCGCTTTGCTTCGCCTAACTCAGTCATCGAGCTTGAGCGCAGAGATGAATACGTCGCCGGGAACTTCCACGCGACCAATTGACTTCATCTTTTTCTTTCCCTCTTTTTGCTTTTCAAGCAGCTTGCGCTTACGCGAAATGTCACCGCCATAACACTTTGCAAGTACGTCTTTACGCTTTGCTTTCACCGTTTCGCGGGCAATGATGCGACCACCAATGGCTGCCTGAATTGGCACATCAAACATTTGCCGTGGAATGAGCTCGCGCAATTTTCCACACATACGGTTGCCGTAGTTGTAGGCCTTGTCGCGGTGCACAATGGTGCTGAACGCATCTGCTGGCAACGCATTCAGCAAAATGTCTACGCGCACGAGATCGCTTGGGCGATAGCCAGAAAGTTCGTAGTCCAAACTGGCATAACCCTGCGAACGACTCTTCAATTGATCGAAGAAGTCAACTACCACTTCGGCAAGCGGCATCGAGTACTGCATGTCCACGCGCTCTGGAGACAGGTACTCCAGCTTGATCAATTCACCACGGCGCTCTTGGCATAACTCCATGAGCGAACCGGTGTATTCCTTTGGCGTAATAATGCTGACTCGGAAAAACGGTTCTTCAATTGACGCGATGTAGTTCGGCAGTGGCAAGTCGGCAGGATTGTCCACCTTCAGTACCTGGCCATCAGTTCTATGCACCATGTACTCCACTGAAGGAGCAGTAGCAATGAGGGCGAGATTAAATTCGCGCTCAAGTCGCTCTTTCACAATTTCCATGTGCAACAGACCAAGGAATCCGATTCGGAATCCAAAGCCAAGCGCGCCAGATGATTCTGGTTCGTACGTAATAGATGCGTCGTTCAACTTCAAGCGCTGCAAACTTTCGCGCAGGTTTTCGAAGTCGTCACCATCAATTGGAAAGAGTCCGCAGAACACCATTGGTTTCGGATCGAGATACCCATCGAGTGCTTCGGTTGCCGGATCGAGGAATGTCGTAACCGTTTCACCGCTTCGTGCTTCACCAACATCTTTGATTCCTGCAATGAGATATCCAACTTCGCCGGGTCCAAGTTCGGCAACGGGAGTAGGTACTGGCATGCGAGCACC
>CAITUB010000289.1 GCA_903895515.1 uncultured Acidimicrobium sp.
ACATGATCTTTGGGCTCTCGTGTGGTTCGAAATCGCCATGCGCACCATGGTCGTGCGCGTGATCTTTCCACTTTGCTTCGCCGTAAAACACCATGATTACTTGACGAGTCATGTAGTACGCGGTGAGCAATGCAGTAATCAGACCAACGACATAGAGGCCGCGGTTGTTTGCGTACACGTAGAGCAAAATTTCGTCTTTCGACCAGAAACCTGCAAACGGAGGAACACCAGCAATTGCCAACCAGCCGATGATGAAGGTGATTGCAGTAACTGGCATCAGTTTGCGCAACGCACCCATGCGACGCATGTCTTGTTCGTGATGCATGCCATGAATGACCGAACCTGAACCCAAGAACAACAGCGCTTTGAAAAACGCGTGGGTCACCATGTGGAAGATGGCAGCAACGTATGCACCCGAACCAACTGCCAAGAACATGTAACCAAGTTGCGACACCGTGCTGTACGCGAGCACTTTCTTAATGTCATTTTGTGCAACCGCAATAGTTGCCGCATACAAGGCTGTTGCAGCACCAACACAAGCGATGATCATCGGTGCCCATTCGTACGAAGCGTGAAGCACTGGGCTCATGCGCGTCATCAGGAATACTCCCGAAGTCACCATGGTTGCTGCGTGAATCAGTGCAGAAACTGGTGTTGGGCCTTCCATTGCATCTGGGAGCCAGAGGTACAACGGAAGCTGCGCGCTCTTTCCGCATGCACCAACGAAAAGTAACAAACCAATGGCGGTTGCCGTTACCGGAGCCAGTGCTCCAGTGTGTGCCGCTTCGTTAATCGATGAATACGAAACCGAACCGATGGTGCTGAATGCCAAGAACATTGCAGTCATCACACCAAAGTCACCAATGCGGTTGGTAACAAACGCCTTCTTGCCCGCTACTGCCGCACTGTTGCGTGTGTGCCAGAACGAAATGAGGAAGTAGGAGCAAGCGCCCACGCCTTCCCAACCAAGGAAGGTAACAAGCAGGTTCTCGCCAAGCACCAACATGAGCATGGAAAACACGAACAGGTTGAGGTACAAAAAGAACTTCGAAAACTTTGGGTCGCCGTGCATATACCCAATGGCGTATAGGTGAATAAGCGAACCAATACCGGTAATGAACAGCGCCATAGTGATGGACAGCGGGTCTGCAAGTAGCGCAACATCAATGTGCAGCGCGCCAACAGGGATCCAGGAGAACAGCGTGATGACCTGATGACGATCTTCGGAGTGACGCGAAAGCAAGTCGAAGTAGACGGTGAGCGTGACAAAGAACGAAGCAATCGGCATTGCAGCCGCGAACCAGCCTGAGCGCGGTTCTCCAAGGCGACGACCGAACACCATTAATACAAGTGCTCCAACTAATGGGAATGCGGGCAACAACCACAGTGCGCTGGTCATGATTAGCCCTTCAATTCCGTAAGGTCGTCAACGTTGACGCCAGAGCGGCGACGCATGATGGAAACAATGATGCCTAGTCCAACAACAACTTCTGCTGCTGCTACCACCATGACAAAAAAGACAATTGCTTGGCCGTTGATATCGGACATTGCACGACCAACAGTTACGAACGTGAGGTTTACCGCGTTAAGCATGAGCTCGATGCACATGAACATAACGAGTGGGTTACGGCGAACAAGCACACCAACTGCGCCGATTGAAAACAGAACGGCTGAAAGCACCAAGTACCACGTTGGTGTTGGAACCACGACTAATCCAAACATCACGCGATCCCCTTGCCAGTGCGGCGGCGAGCAAGAAGAACGGTTCCTACTACTGCAACAACTAACAGCACCGACGTGACTTCAAAAGCGAACACGTAGTCCGAAAAAATGGAATTAGCTAACTGCTGAATATTCGCATCAGCATTTTCACCGGCAACCGAACTTGCAATTCCTAATCCGCGAAGTCGTAATACATCAGAACCACTCACGACTGCTGTCGTTAAGAGCCCGACCATTCCCAGCCCGACAACTCCGGCAATCCAGCGTTGGCCAGTAAGGGGCTCGATCTGAAGATTTTCCGCCTTGTCAACACCAAGCAACATGATGACGAAGAGGAACAAAATGACAATTGCACCCGCGTACACAATGACTTGCACGGCAGCCAGGAACTCGGCACTTTGAGCAACGAACAGAACAGCAATTCCAAACAACGTAAGCACAAGGCTGAGAGCGGCATGTACTGGGTGCTTACGAAAGATCACGCCCAACGCTCCGACCAACACCATGACCGATGCACATACAAATACGAAGAGTTCCATTTAGTTGTCACTCTTTTCAGGTGCGCGCACGCCATAACCAAGCTCGCCACTCCAACCAACAACTCCTTGAAATGAAGCATCTCCCGAAGGGGCGGTTGCACGCATCCACGCAGAGGTATTCACGTCTTCACCTGGGCGCCAGTCTTCCCACGGCAAATGCTGAGGCATTCCATCATCGCCAACCAACAATTCGGCCTTGGTATAGATGGCGTCCTGACGATTGGTGAACGAGAACTCAAACAACTTCGACTCGGTAATGGCCTCGGTTGGGCATGCCTCTACGCAGAGGTCGCAGTGAATGCAACGCAGGTAGTTAATTTCATAAATCCAACCGAAACGCTCGCCTGGTGACGTTGGGTTCTCTGGATTGTTGTCCGCACCACGAACGTGAATGCACTTGGCAGGACAAACGGCTGCACACAGTTCGCAACCGATGCACTTTTCCATGCCGTCCTCGTAACGATTCAAAACGTGGCGACCGTGCAAGCGTTCTGGCTTTGGAATCTTTTCGTCCATCAGCTCGGCGCGTTTGCTTACTTCACCATTCTTCGACTTCTTGAGTGCGCGGCGGCGAACTCGACCACCCGAATACTGCGTTGTTACTTGGTTTTTGCCACCGCGTTGACGGGCGGTAATGATGAATCCTCCGAAGTAACCCATTAGAACATCGACCCTTCTGCTTCGCGCTGCTTACTGCTCACCGTAAACGACCGTTGTAGCAACGCATAGCAAACAACCAACACCAACACCGAAGCTCCGGTAACCACGATGGTGTTCCATCCTTCGTTACGACCGAGGCGTTGTGCTGCGAGCAACATGAACCATCCAAGTGACGAAGGAATTAGCACCTTCCAACCAAAGTCCATCAGTTGGTCGTAGCGGAAACGAGGAAGTGTCGCGCGCAACCACACATATGTGTAGAGGAACACGAGCGTCTTCAAGAACAGCCACACTGAGCCCTCAAGACCATTTGGAATGAGCGGAATATCCAGCACGGTGCTGCCGAAAGCAATCGGTTGTGGTCCACCGAAGAACAACGTCACCATCAGCGCGCTCATCGTGACCGTGTTCATAAATTCAGCAAGGTAGAACAATGAGAAGCGAATTGACGAATACTCAGTGTTGAAGCCACCTACAAGTTCTTGCTCTGCTTCCACCAAGTCGAATGGCGGACGATTGAGTTCTGCTGTGGCAGCGATGAAGAAAATGAAGAATGGCACGATGCCTGTAGCAATCACATTCCAGTTGCCAATGGAAGACTGTGCAATGACAATCCCACTTGTTGACAAGGTCTTTGACACCAAGATGACCGCTGCAAGCGAAAGTCCCAGCGCTGCTTCGTAACTGACCATTTGTGCAGATGCGCGAACGGAGCCGAGCAATGGATACTTCGAGCCACTAGACCAGCCAGCGAGCATGATTCCGTAAACCGCGATTGCTGAAATAGCCAGAGTGAAC
>CAITUB010000290.1 GCA_903895515.1 uncultured Acidimicrobium sp.
GAATTGAACGAAAGCACCCTTACAGTCAATCAGCGCTTGGGCTAATTCGGTGCTATCTCACTTGCTGAAGGGCTTCCAGAGAACCCGCCTAGGGCGTCTGAAAGCGCATTCCATATGGGCCTGTACGTCGTTTGATTGGACGAATTTGCTCCATTGATAATCAGCGAAAACGACGACGCCTGATCTGCCGAAAAAGGAACAAATCCACTCAGCGCTTTGGCTCCCGTCAACGTCCCAGTTTTTCCCCGCAGCTTGCCGGCTCCAAGCGTGTCACCAAGAACATCGCGAAGCGTTCCGGTTTGGCTGGCTGTTGCCAGGCCAACTCCGACTGGACCGAAGCCTCCATCCCGAGCGAGCAACGTGATCAACGTATTGCACGTAAGACGATTGCCACGATCAAGTCCAGAACCATCGACGAACTGCAGAACGTCAAGAGGAATTCCCCATTCCACGAGTTTTGCCTTGATCACTTCTAAACCCGCTTCACGAGTTCCAGTTCCAGAAGTTGCGAAGCCAAGTTCTTTAACTAATAGTTCAGCAGTGTTGTTATCGCTATTGGTCAACATCTCAGCGACGATGTCTGACAGCGGAAGTGAGTCAATCTTCACAATTACTGGTAAATCTTGTGGCGCAGTTCCAACCTTTGGACCACCAGTGACGGCGATTCCATTGTTTTGCAACGTGTTCGTGAATTCAGTTACTGCTCCTAAAGCGGGATTGTCTGGCTTGATTGGATTCCCTGAAACCACGCCGTCATTCACCATCAACGCACCAAGTGGTCCAACTTCAGTGCCCTTGATTCCAAGTCCGAGAGTTGGACTGAATCGCTCAGCGTCATATCTGGACTCATCGCCAACTATGGAACCGGCAATTCTTGTGATGCCTTTCGATGCGAGCGCGTCAAACAAATTTTCCAATCTCGTGAAATTGAACGATGGGTATGGCTCTGTAGCGGGATAGTTGCCGGTCACCAGTAGCGGGTCGCCTCCCCCAATGAGGTACGCATCACCGTCGATTGAATTTCCATTTGCTTGACCGACGAGAGAAGTACTGAACACAAATTCAGGCTTCAGCACATCGAGAGCAACCATGGCAACAACTAATTTCATGTTGCTTGCTGGCAGCAGGGGCATGTCTGGATTTACGTTGACAATGCGGGTGCCTTCAATTTCAATTGCGAGACAAGATTCAGCAGGAAGCCTGTTGCTTAATGCAGTGAGCTGAGTTCGAAGTGATCGAAAACGAACATCGTGTGACAGCGTTTGTGGTGTACGTCGTGCATTGATGATTGGAGCTGACAATGATTGCAATTCCGCACTACTTGCAATTGGAGTAACAGCCTGAGCGACACCGTGGACAAACTTCCAAGAAATTCCAAGCGTGAGTGCACCAAACAGCGTTACCGACGCAAGCAGAGAGCCAACTACACGAACAGATCCGACGCGAACCTTCTTACGTGCTCGTTGAATACTGTTCGAATCGTCTACGAGATTCATTGTGCAATACCGCGGTACCGTGCATACTCGTAGAGATGAGCAAGGCTTGTCGCCGCGCGCGCTCCAGTCGGATAGCAATACGCACCGGAATCACGTACCGACGCAGGACCAGAATTCTTCGGGTCGGTAACTGCGAGTTCAGTCGCAATAAGAATTGGCTTGCCGTGTTTACGTGAAACTTCCCGAGCAGTAATCGCATACCGTTCATCCTGCTTTTCGTGATAAGCAACTATTCGTTCCAAGCCGTGATCAGGGTAATAAGTACCTGCCCTCATCATTTTTGCTTGGTTACTTTGAATTCCTATCCCGAGGAAGATGACTGCGTCTATTGATTCATGACCAGCGACGATGTCCATAATTTCCGTCACCGTGTCGCGAGTTTCCCCGCCAGCGCAGTCGATTGGATTGTTACGGCTCCAACGAGGTGGAAGAAGTGCCGAAAGCTGTGACATCAGATCGTCAGAAAGGTCAACGAGGTCGAGAACTCCATCACGGGCAATTGCATCTGCTGTTACCACTCCCCAGCCACCAACGGTCGTCAAAACTGCAACTCGGTTTCCGCGGGGCAAAGGTTGAGTTGCAAATGTTGCCGCTGAATCGAATGCTTCTTCAACGGACGAAACTTTGATTGCCCCTGCAGAGCGGGTTGCTCCGAGGAATACGCGATCGTTGCTCGCCATCGCACCGGTGTGGCTTTGTGCAGCTTTAGAACCAGCGGCTGTTGCACCACCCTTTAAAACAACGAGCGGCTTCACCGCAGTGATGTGTTTCATTGCTTGAAGCAGCGATTCACCGTTGCCGACATTTTCTATGTAAGTGAGCGCAACTTTCGTTTCGTCATCGCCTGCGAAATAGTGCAAAAAGTTTTCAACACTGACTTGTGTTGCGTTGCCGGCAGAAATAGCCCTCGCTATGCCAACTCCAGATTGTTGTGAGTAATTCAAAAAGCTCGACACAAAGTTCCCACTTTGCGACGCAACGGAGATACCGCCAGATGGAGGGTATGGAGCGACAATCTGCAGACATAACGATGATGGTGTGCTCACCACTCCCTGACCATTAGGACCGGCGATAAGCATTTCGAGAGAGTTAGCTAGCTCGAGTAACGAAGCCTCAGCCGTCTCCCCTGCTTCTCCCGATTCTCGATACCCAGCACTGGCTATGAAGGCACTTCGTATTCCAAGTTGCGCGCATTGTTTCAGTAATGCTTCGTTCGAACTTGCTGGTGTGCAGAAAAAGGCGAGGTCAATCTCTCCAGGTGGCAATTCAGAGAGATCTGCAACGGTCTGGACACCCAAGATGTTTTCGCGTTGCAAATTTGTCGCAAAAACCTTGCCAGCGAAGCTATTCACAAGAGCATTGTGGAGAGAAACGAAACCAAATTTGCCGGGGTGGCTAGAGGCACCGATCACGACAATGGCGCGTGGGTTAAACAATGCATTGAAATGTTCTTGAGAAGGTGCGAACGAGTGACTTTTTCCATTCAAGGGGTCACTCTGCGTTCTACCGTTTTCGATGAGTGCGTCAACTGCAACGAGCGATCCGTCACTGCGAGCAATCAGCGGGTTGATGTCAAGGGATTCGATTTCAGGATGCGCCGCACAAACCTGGCCCATGCTGGTCAACACCGTTGCTAACTGTGTTCGGTTAATGGGTTGGGAGCCACGAAACGCACCGAGTATCGATTGATGGTGCACTTCATCGATCATCTGCATTGCTTGCTCGAACGTCACAGGAAGTGGTCGAAGCACAACATCATCAATTGCCTCGGCGAAGATGCCTCCTATGCCAAGAGCAACCATGTATCCGAACTGCGGGTCATTGATAACACCGATGATCAGTTCTCGATCGCCCTTCACCATTTCCGCAACGAGAAACGAAACGTCGCCATCATGTTCCGTGACAAGTGCCATGAGGTCGCCACAGGCTTGGTCAGCTTTTGTGGCATCAGTGATATTCAGACGAACAAGACCGCGCTCAGTCTTGTGAGCAATGTGGTCTCCAGAAAGCTTGATGACAACTGGATATCCAATGGCATTGGCCGCCTCGATCGCCTGAGCGATAGATGAACACACTGTCTCCTGAGCGAACGGAACACCAAACTGCAAAAGCAGTTGTTTCGAAGCGGCTTCAGAGAGAGTCGACTGGTTTGCCACAGGCTCAAACATTAGTTGACCGATGCGTAGGCACTACCCTTGTCCCGTGCACATCGTGTCAACAGTGTTCATTGAGTCCTTCGAAATGAGGCAGGCACCTGGTCCGTCTTCACGGATCGATATCACCGGAATTTATTTCTCCCTTGCCGCTCCCTCGCTTCCTCCAGTCACGGTTGATCCCCATCTCATGGCGTTGATCTTTTGTCCGCTTGGCGAACCCGGCAATGGTGTCTTCGAGGTGGTCTTCCGAAAAGGTATTAACGAAGAATCAGAACAATTGGCTCGCAATGTAAGTCCATTCACCGTGGAGCCTGGCAAATTTACGTACCGACTTGTTCGCGGGGAAATTGAGCTCCAAGAACTAGGGCAAATATTTGCCCACTGTCGCGTCGACCATGGCGATTGGTCCATTGTTCCGCTCACATTGTTGCCTCCGGTTGCGTAATCGGAACTACAGTCGCGCCGTGACTTCTTCTGCATCATTAACTCCAGAAATAGACGCTCAGGCCATTGCCCTGATACGTGGATTGGCCATGGATGCCCCGCTTTATGCAAAGAGCGGCCACCAAGGAACAGCGATGGCATTGGCGCCACTTGCACATGTTCTGTACAGCAGGGTGTTGCGCCATGCGCCTCAGGAATCTCAGTGGAGAAATCGCGATCGCTTCATTCTGTCGAACGGTCACGCCTCAATATTGCAATACGCGATGTTGTTCCTCAATGGTTACGGACTCGAAATCGACGACATCAAAGCATTCCGCCAATGGGACTCACAGACGCCTGGACACCCAGAGGTTGGACACACAAATGGTGTTGAAGTAACCACAGGTCCATTGGGACAAGGTTTCGCCAATGCAGTGGGCATGGCTATTGCCGAGCGCAACCTTCGCGAACGTTTTGGCCAAGACCTCATGGACCACCACACCTTCGTGCTTGCAGGCGATGGATGCTTCATGGAAGGAATTAGTCATGAAGCGGCTTCACTCGCGGGTCACCTTGGTCTTGATCGGTTGGTCTGTGTTTTTGATGACAACGGAATAACTATTGACGGCAGTACATCGCTCACATGTTCAGACGATGTTGCGAAACGGTTCGCAAGTTATGGCTGGAACGTGATTCAGGGTGGAGAAATTGGCGAGGACCTTGACGCATTAGAGGCAATGCTGACGTCTGCACGCAAACACACAGGTCAGCCAACGCTGTGCATTCTGAAAACTCACATTGGGTATCCGTCGCCAGATTTCACTGACGCACATGAAGCCCATGGAAACCCATTTACCGCAGAACATGTGTCTAAGACGAAGGCGCACATGGGAATTCCTGACGAACCATTCTGGGCACCGAACGACGTCGTGTCCCAGTGTCGTGCGCATGCTGCAAACAAAGGTGCCGCTCTGCTCAGCGAATACGACAGCGCTACTGCACACGCTGAAGGCAAACACGGCTTCGATCAGTGCTGGTCAGAACCTCAAGGAGACGCAGTAGCTGATTTGATGCCATCGTTCGCTCAAGATTCAACTCTTGCCACCCGGCAAGCAATTCAGCAATGCATCGAAGCAAGTGCTTCTGTCCTTCCTGGATTACTCATCGGATCAGCCGACCTCACGGGAAATACCGGTGTAAAGGTGAAGTCAGTCGGCGCGCAATCGAAGCAGCTTCCAACTGGTCAACAGGTGTATTTCGGAATTCGCGAACATGCAATGGGTGCGGCAATGGTTGGCATGGCTCTGCATGGTGGAACCATTCCTGTTGGCGGTACGTTTTTCGTGTTCGCCGATTACATGCGACCAGCGATTCGACTCGCTGCGCTCAGCAAAGCCCGCGTCATTTTCGTGTTTACTCACGACTCAGTAGGCGTCGGCGAGGATGGACCGACGCACCAACCGATCGAACATCTCGCGAGTCTTCGCGTGATTCCAGGTCTGCAGGTCATTCGACCTGCAGATTCAAACGAGACGAAGGTTGCTTGGGAGTGCGCACTCACCTATCCGGGTCCAACTGCACTTGTGCTGAGTCGCCAGTCATTGCCAATCACCACCGATGGCGATGCAGTTCGCTATGGAGCAGAGATCGTCGTCGAGTCTGAGAAGGCACAAATTGTCTTGGTCGGAACGGGCAGCGAGGTTTCTGTCTGTGTCGATGCTGCAAAACTATTAAAGGATTCCGGGGTGGAAGCAAGCGTCGTTTCAATGCCATCTTTCGATCGATTCGAGATGCAACCTTCTCAGTATCGCGATTCTGTTTTTCCAGCCAATGTTCCCGTCCTATCTGTGGAGGCTGGCGTGACATTTGGTTGGTCGCAGTATGCCGATGCAAGTGTTGGCATCGATCGATTTGGAGCGAGTGCACCAGGATCAACCGTGATGAGCAAGCTTGGAATTTCAGTTCAAAATGTTGTGGAGCGAGCTCAAGAACTGATGAATAGGTCGAAGTAGTTTCATGCCGAGCAATCGCCTCTCTGAATTATTTGAAATTGCTGGTCAGAGCCCATGGCTCGACAACTTGAAGCGGGAGTACATCGTTAATGGAGACTTTGAACGAGTGCTCGCTTCTGGCATTCGGGGTTTGACCTCGAACCCAACAATTTTTCAGAAAGCAATTCAAGGGTCAGCCTTGTACGACGAACAATTTGACCAGTCAACACAGCGCGGGCTTTCCACTGAAGATACCTATTGGGAACTTGTTATTTCAGACATAGTCGGTGCCCTTGACATTTTTGGCCCTCTGTACGTTTCGTCTTCTGGACTAGATGGCTTTGTCAGCGTCGAAGTTTCGCCGGAGCTCGCTCATGACAAGGCCGGAACAGTCACAGCTGCCCAAGAACTCCATGATCGGATCTCTCGATCCAATGTGATGATCAAGGTGCCAGCAACACAAGCGTGCATTCCTGCAATTGAGGAAATTATTAGCCGAGGAATCAACGTCAACGTCACACTTATTTTCGGACTAGATCGATATCAACAAGTGATGGACGCATATATTCGTGGCCTGCAGAAACTTGCTCAGAACAATCCATCCAAAGTTCAAGATGTCGCTTCAGTAGCGAGTTTTTTCATCTCAAGAGTTGATTCGGAGATCGATAAGCGACTCGACGGTATTGGAAGCGACGAAGCTCTGCAACTGCGTGGCAAGGCTGCCATTGCACAGGCAAAGGTTGCCTACGAGATGTTTGAAAAGACGTTCAGTGGCGATGCGTGGAGATCACTCGCAAAACTTGGCGCACAGGTGCAAAGGCCACTGTGGGCATCTACCAGCACAAAGAATCCTGCGTATCCAGACACCATGTATGTCGATGAGCTCATTGGCGCGCACTCTGTCAACACTCTTCCCGATGCAACGATGGAAGCATTCAGCGATCATGGATCAATTGCCGAAACCGTTACCAATGATGTCGACGGCGCACGCAATATCCTGCGTGCCCTGCAGCATGTGGGTATCGATATGACGGCGATTGCGGATCAACTGGAACATGAAGGCGTTGTGTCCTTCCAGCAAAGTTTCAATGACTTGCTTGCGGTTCTTGAAGCCAAGAGAAAATAGCAATCAATGTCGGTTGGCTCCCTCGAGCAAGCAGTTGCGGATTTAGTTTCAGAGTTCGGTGGCAATCACGATTCCGACTACGTAACCCACATGATCACCACAGCCTTAGGACTCGGAACTGACAGCACCTCAACCCTCGACCTCAAGATCGCATCATCTGCTTTGAAGGAAATGCGCGAGGCATTTGCCATGTTCGATCCGTATGCAGATCGCAAAAAGGTGACCATCTTCGGGTCAGCTCGTACAAAAAAGGACGATCCGCTCTATCTGCACACTCAAAACGTTGCGGCCGAACTAGCCGCACAAGGATGGATGGTAGTTACGGGAGCTGGACCCGGAATTATGGAAGCTGGAATGGTTGGTGCAGGTCGAGACCAATCCATTGGTGTGTCTATCCGATTGCCATTTGAGGCAAGCGCTAATCCGATCATCGCTGGTGACGGAAAATTTGTGGAAATGCGCTATTTCTTCACGCGCAAGTTGATGCTGATGAAAGATTCTCAGGCGTTCATCTGTATGCCTGGAGGATTTGGCACGTTGGACGAAACGTTCGAATTACTCACCTTGATGCAGACAGGTCGTGGTGCAATCGCGCCAACAGTATTGCTCGATCTTCCGGGAGATCATTTTTGGCGCACAATGGATGAATTTGTGCGAGCCCAGCTTTTGCCTCGCGGTCTGATTTCGGCATCAGATCTTTCGTTGTATCGGGTTTGTGAAACAACGTCTAGCGCGGTGCAGGAAATTGTTGACTTCTATAAGGTCTTTCATTCCATTCGGTTTGTTGGTAAATCTCTCATCATTCGTATGCAACGACAGATCAGCGGTGCTGATCTTGAGGCGCTCAATGCGGACTTTGGGCACTTGTGCAAGCAGGGAAAATTCGAGTTTTGTGAGGCAACCCCACAAGAAATTCAAAACAACGACAACCTGGATAAGGCTCGCTTGAGGTTTGATTTCGTTCGCAACGACCTCGGCGGTCTACGCGATGTGATTAACCGAATTAATCAAGCCGGCTGAGAACGCCAATTGCCTTCTCGATTGCCCTGCGGGCTTGCGTGAGTTGCCGTTCTATCTCGGGACGCTTGGCCTCGCCTGCTCGGTGAGCCTCTTTGAGGGCGTCAAGAGCCTTGTCGGCTAGGTCTTCAGAGACGCTTTGTAGGTTGCTTACAATTTCTTCCACGGATGCCACATAGAAACTGTACTTCGTCTATCGTTATCGCTCGTGCCAAAGCCTAAAGACCTCCATGAATATGTCAGCTTCTCTGATCCGAATTCCGATCAGACCTGGATGATTGACGCCACATACCTCAAATCAAACTGGACATGCATTTATGGCTCAGGTTGCAAGGGTGTGCTGGACGATGATGCGACGAAATTGCAGCACGGTTGCTGCAGCTACGGAGCTCACTTCATCGACAAGAAAGACCTCGCATCGGTTAAGCGATCAGTTGCACGTTTGAAGCCAGAGCAATGGCAGAACATGGATCGCGGCAAGAACGGTAAGTGGCTTGGCAAAGAGCGCGATGGCGCCGACGTCACGCGCAAAGTTAACGGTGTATGCATCTTCCACAACGATGCGACCTTCGAAGGTGGACTCGGCTGTGCCTTTCATATCGCAGCACTCGAAGCTGGAGAACGTCCGATGGACTGGAAGCCAGATGTGTGTTGGCAAGTTCCTCTACGACTCGAAGAATTCACTGAAGATGACGGGCACGTTGTGTCGTTCGTTCGCGAATGGAAACGTCGTGACTGGGGCGAAGGCGGACATGACTTCCATTGGTGGTGCACCGATGACTCGAAGGCATTCGTCGGGAAAAACCCGGTATTCGAATACCTCAAAGATGAACTAACGGAACTCGTTGGACCAGTCATCTACAAGATGATCGTGGAAACACTCTCCCGCGATAATTCGGTTGCAGTTGCGCACCCGAAGATGAAAAAAGCGAAGAGTTAGTTACCCGACTTTTTCGTATATTTACGGCGGTCTTCAAGTGTGAGGTAACGCTTGCGAATTCGGATGAAGCGAGGAGTCACTTCAACGAGTTCATCATCGCCGATCCACTCAATCGCTGTTTCCAGCGTGTGAGTTACTGGAGTAGCCAATTTCGGTCCGTCGTCGTGACTGTGCGTACGAATGTTGGTCTTTTCCTTAGCACGAACAGCGTTCACCACCATCTCGTCTTCGCGAGCGTTTTCACCGACGACCATGCCCTCGTACGTATCGTCACCTGGCGAAACGAAAAGCGTTCCACGTAGCTGCAAGTTGTCGAGCGCATAACCGGTGGTTGTTCCCATGCGGTCAGCAATCATTGCGCCACCTAAGCGGTGAGGAAGTTCGCCACACCACGGCATCCAACCAGCAAGGCTTTGATGCAACAGCGCGGTTCCGCGTGTAACGGTAAGTAGCAAGGAACGGAAACCAATAAGACCGCGTGATGGAGCTTCAAAGCTGACAATCGTGCGACCAGGGTCTCCAGGACGCAAATCGGTGATGCGACCCTTGCGCGGTGCAAGTGCCTGCGTGATTGCTCCAACGTATTCGTCGGGGACGTCACATGTTCCAGCTTCAAGAGGTTCTTGGCGCTTGCCGTCAATTTCCTTAGTGATTACTTCTGGACGACTCACTTGCAATTCGAAGCCCTCACGTCGCATGTTCTCGATGAGCACTGCAAGCTGCAATTCTCCTCGTCCAGCAACTTCCATGACTTCAGCAACTTCCGTGTTGGCGATTTTGATACTCACGTTGCCAAGAATTTCCTTGTTCAAACGATCGCGAAGGTGACGGCTGGTGAGGTATTTACCGTCGCGTCCCGCATAAGGCGACGTGTTCACGCCGAAACTCATGCGCAGAACTGGCTGATCCACTTCCAAACGAGGCAAGACCATTGGATTGTCGACGGAAGCAATGGTGTCCCCTACTTCTACTTCTTCGATTCCCGAAAGAATGAACAAGTCTCCAGCAACAACTTCGGTTGCATCAGTTCGTTCAATACCCGAAAACTGAAACAGGCTGCTCAGCTTGCGCTTCAAAATCGGTGCAGGGTTTGTATCAGTTGGTTTCTGACACACCGCAACGTTGTCGCCTTTTCGCAACACACCAGAAATAACACGACCAATTGCAAGGCGTCCTAGGTAATCGGATGCATCCAAGTTGGTCACCATTGCTTGCAACGGTGCGTTTGGATCATTTGTCGGCGCAGGAATATGTTCAACAATCGCATCGAGCAGTGGGCTCAAATCGGTATCCATCGGTGGCATACCTAAGCCCTTCATGGCTCGGCTTTCGCGGGCAACGGCTGAATACACCGGGAATGAAAGGTGATGGTCTGCGTGAGCAAGATCGAGGAACAACTGTTCCACTTCAAGCAGCACTTCTTCCTTGCGCTCGTCTTGGCGGTCAACCTTGTTGATGACGAGAATTACTGGAAGGTCTAACTGCAGCGCCTTTGACAACACGTAACGCGTTTGTGGCAGTGGGCCTTCTGCAGCGTCTACGAGTAACAGAATTCCGTCGACCAATGCAAGAGCACGCTCAACTTCGCCTCCGAAGTCGGCGTGTCCAGGTGTGTCTACCAAGTTGATCTTGGTGCCCTTCCACTCAATTTGAGCGGCCTTGGCCAAAATGGTGATTCCGCGCTCGCGCTCCTGATCGTCATTGTCCATGACTCGGTCTACGACTGCAGAGTGGGCGGCAAAGGTGCCCGTGCTACGCAACAGCGCATCTACAAGGGTGGTTTTGCCATGGTCTACGTGCGCCACGAGGGCGATATTGCGCAAATTATTTGATTGTTGTGTCATTTTTTTGGGGGTGATGTGAAAAAGCCGGTATTGGCTGATTTAGATCTCTTCCTCTTCGCTTTCTTCGTCGTCTTCATCGAATCGCACTCCATAGCGTTCCGCTATGGCTGCATACTCGTCCTCTTCGGTCTGCGGCGAACGTGAACGACCACCAAAACCTAAATCTTCGGCCGTAGGCCCTGACTGCTTCAATCTGCGCGCTTCTTCAAAGCGACGATGACGACCCTTCTTCACGGCAGGGGCTCCGAACTGTGCTCGGACGACTACCGCTTCGGTAGCCGCCTATTGAATAAACATCGCAGATGACTCTAGCCGTTGAAATGGCTCAAAATGGGCATTATTGCAAGGTTGTTGGTAAAAGCCGAAGGCGTCCTCGCCCATCAAAACTGAGCCCCGCCTCACCCGTGAGAATCTTTTCTATGTCGCGACCAACGATTTCCGCACGCCAGCCTGTGGATAACCGTGAGTCCTTTGATTTACGCAGGAGATCCATGATGTCCTGTCGTGTACCTAACAGAGTTGCATCTACATGATGCTCACGAGCAAGTTCACCAATCCATGCGGCGATCAAGCTCATGGCTGGTCGAAACTCCTTATCAACATCGTCGTGCTCAGTATGTGGAATTTTCGCTTCAACAGCGCGACCGGCTGACACCGCGTCAACAATTTCCTGACCAACTTGTCCACCAATTTGTCGACTTTCAAGTCCTCGAATGGACGATAAATCAGCGACGGTGTGTGGCATTGCATGTGCCACGCCGAGTAGCGCGATATCTGAAAGCACGCGACGAGGCGGCATGTCGTGTTGCATTGCCTTGCGTTCTCGCCACTCCGCAACAGCCTGTGCAACACCACGCGACGCTGGTTTCAGTGTTCGTACTTCCTTAATCCGCAACCAAGCATCGGATGGGTCCTGTGGACCATTAGGGCGCGTGCGAAGCTCCTCACATGCTTCCTCGGCCCATGCTGCTCTTCCTAATTCGTTTAGTCGAGCCATGATGCTGTCGTGCAGGACGAACAGATAGTCAACATCGCTCGCGGCGTATTTCTGTTGATCCGCTGTGAGTGGCCGACGCAACCAATCAGTTAAGCGATCGCCTTTGGGAAGTGAGATCTTCAACTCGTTTTGCACTAACGATGCCAGCGA
>CAITUB010000291.1 GCA_903895515.1 uncultured Acidimicrobium sp.
GCATGTAGGTGATGTAGCCGGCTTCATATAAACCTTGGGCCAAACGCATTACTTCGCTGGCCGTAATGCGCAACTAATTGCCACCCTCTTGCTGCAGGGTGCTGGTCATAAACGGAGCTTTCGGGCTCTTGCGGTATGGCTTTTCTTCCACGCTGCGCACATCGAGCGACTTGCCCTGCAGCCCAGAAGTCAGTTGGTTGGCGCGTTCCTCATTAATAACGACAATCCCGTCTTTGGCAATACCAAAGGAATCGAAGTCTTTACCCGTAGCAATGCGCTTGCTATCAACACTCTGCAATGTTGCAGTGAATTTTGGTTCAGTCGTTGTGGCTGCTTCCAGGTCCCAATACCCGGCCGACACGTGAGCCATGCGTTCTTGCTCGCGCTCTACTACTAAACGAATAGCGGGGCTTTGCACGCGGCCAGCAGACAAACCTCTGTTTACTTTGCGCCACAAGATTGGGGACACTTCATACCCAAACAAACGGTCCAAAATTCGGCGCGCCTCGGCGGCATCGACCAATTTCATGTCAATGCTGCGCGGGTGAGCGATTGCTTCGTCAATTGCGGCCTTGGTGATTTCGTGAAACACCATGCGCTTGGTTTCAACCTTTGGCTTCAGGTATTCGAATAGGTGAGCGGCAATTGCCTCTCCCTCGCGGTCTTCGTCGGTTGCTAGATAGAGCACCGAGGCGTTCTTCAGTTCGGCTTTTAGTTCGCGAACAATGGTGGCTCCACGCTCGGTCAGTTCGTAATTGGGCTTGAAACTGTTTTCAACATCGACGCTGAGGCCTTTGCTTGGAAGGTCGGCAATGTGACCGACAGATGCACGTACAACGAACTCGTCACCAAGAAATTTGGAGATGGTTTTTGCTTTTGCGGGGGACTCAACGATGACGAGTGGCTTAGACATGACTTTTCATCGTTACGTGGTTTGATAGTGCCTTGTCAAGCCTTTCAACGTAAACCCAAATGCAATAAGGGTTTGAATTCGCTAGCGTGACAGTACAAATGCCACACGATGCACATGAACTTTCACTTTCAGAGGTGTCTGTCGGTTTGCGCGAACTCGCATTTAACGAACACACACTGCATGCATTGCAGCAAAAATTTCCTGATGCTCGACCACTTCTTGAAGCGAATGTGGTGGGTCGAGTAAGCCGTCTTGATCGCGGGTGGAGCACAATTTTGATGAGTGCCGCAGGCGAGCAGGTGCGGACCCGAAACATTGGCGCCGATGTTGCCGTGGGCGACTGGGTGGTACTGAGCGAAGATTTCGAGCGCGTGGAAGTGGTGGTTGCAAGGCAGTCGGCGCTCACCCGCCGGGTTTCGTCCGATGTGGTGCGAGCCGAATCGCACACCGTTGCCGCCAACATGGACACCGTGCTGGTGGTGCAGGCAGCCGATGTTGAGCCAAACCTTCGCCGTATTGAACGCGAGTTGGTATTGGGTTTTGATAGCGGTGCGACTCCTGTTGTCGTATTTAATAAGTGCGACGAGCTGAGCGAATCCGACATTGCCAAAATGATGCACA
>CAITUB010000292.1 GCA_903895515.1 uncultured Acidimicrobium sp.
ATCACGGCAACAGGTGGCCTCAGTGCGTTGCATGCGCTCGGCATTGTGTTCGTCATCGTTGGCTTTGCATTCAAAGTTTCTGCCGTGCCATTTCACAGCTGGGCGCCTGACACATATGAAGGCGCACCAAGCCCAATTACCGCGTTTCTGTCCGTTGCATCCAAGGCTGCTGGCTTTGTTGCGTTGGTGACGTTGCTGTTCGTGGCCTTCCCTCAAGCATCAGGCGTATGGCAACCATTTATGTGGGTGCTGTCGGCACTCACCATGGCGGTTGGAAACGTAGTTGCACTGCGCCAAACCAACATTGTTCGCATGATGGCGTACTCGTCCATTAGCCAAGGTGGATTCGTTCTCATGCCGTTGGCAGTTGCGGGAATGTCTGAAGTTTCGGCCTCTGCATTGCGCTCGGTTGTGGTGTACATGTTGGTGTACGCAGCAACGAACCTTGGAATGTTTGCAGTCATCATTGCGGTGTCACGCAAAACCCGCAGTGGAGAAATTTCCAGTTGGGGAGGCTTGTTCTCCTACGCGCCAGGCTTGGCAACACTTGCAACCATTTTCCTTGCATCACTTGCCGGCATTCCGCCTCTTGGTGGTTGGATCGGTAAGTTCACCGCGTTCCAGTCGCTATTGAGCTCGGGTTCGGGCTGGGGTTATGCACTCGCACTTATTGGCGCTGTGAATTCTGTTGTTGCATTCGGTTATTACGGAACAATCATGCGTGAAATGTGGATGAAGCCAGTTCCAGACGGCGACACCACTCGAGTTGTTGTTCCTGGTTCGCTTGCGCTTGCGCTCGGCATCACTTGTGTTGCCACATTGGTGTTTGGTGTATTGCCTGGAGTTGCAACACACTTCGGAGACATTGCTCGTATCACCGGTGCCTTCGGCGGCTGAGTCGATTACCGCTGCCATATCGGCAGCAGGTGGCACAATTTCATTTGAGCAATACATGGGCCTTGCCTTGTATGGCGAAGGCGGCTTTTACCAAGATGGTGGGAAGGCTGGCAGGCGCGGAGATTTCATTACGTCTCCTGAAGTAGGGCCACTGTTTGCAGCGGTGATTGCTCGTTATCTGGATGACTGTTGGAATGAGATGGGTTGTCCGAGCACCTTCGATGTTGTTGAAGTTGGCGCCGGGCCAGGCACATTGGCGCGAGGAATTTTAGATGCGCGACCAAAGTGCATATCCGCGCTGAAATATGTTGCCGTTGAAATCTCTAAAGCACAGCGCGCATTGCATCCAAGTTTTGTGGAGTCAATGGCAGATTTCCCTGACAGGACGATTCAGGGCGTTGTGCTTTCGAACGAACTGTTGGACAATTTGCCGTTCAAGCTATTTGTCTACGACGGAGTGTGGAAAGAAGCATTCGTTGCGTTGGGCGATGGTGGAAAATTCGTTGAGGTATTGAGACAAGTTGACGAAGTTACCGAAGTTCTACCTAAAACAGCACCACTCGGGTCGCGCGCTCCAATTCAAACTGCTGCTACACAGTGGTTGCTCAATGTGTCGCAGAAGATGAGTAATGGAAAAGTGTTGGTCTTTGACTATTGCAGCCAATCAACAAGTGAGATTGCGGTTACACCATGGCGCGAATGGTTACGCACCTACAAAGAACACGAGCGCGGAGTGCACTATTTGCTTGACCCAGGTTCGCAAGACATCACAACACAGGTAA
>CAITUB010000293.1 GCA_903895515.1 uncultured Acidimicrobium sp.
AGTCGGGAAGTGCGTACACCTCGCCGTCGTCGGTGATCATGATGTAACGATCGAATTGGGCAAGGAATGTGCGGTCGTGGCTCACTGCAACCACGGTTCCCTCGAAACCATCAAGTGCCTTTTCCAACGCTTCAGATGATTCGATATCCAAGTTGTCGGTTGGCTCGTCTAGCAACAACACGTTGTGACCTTCAATTTCAAGGCGCAAAATTTCGAGCCGAGCCTTTTGCCCACCGGAAAGCGTTTCAAACTTTTGGCGAGCGTTATTGCGCAGGCCATAGCGAGCCAATGTTTTCATGGCCTTTTCTTCTTCCGAAATGCGGTCAAGCACAATGTCGACGCACTCGCGGCCAAGGAAGTCTGGGCGGTTGTTCACTTGGGTAAACACACCAACTGACGTGCGTGGCCCAAAGGTAATTTTCCCTTCGGTCGGTTCGTTTTCACCGCTCAATACTTTGAGCAGGTGAGTTTTACCGGTGCCATTCGGACCAATGAGACCAACTCGTTCGCCGTGGTGAATTTCTTCGCTAAACGGCATAAACAAATTGTCGATAGCAATTTTTTCGAGTTTGGCAACGCGTCGTGCGGCATCTGCTCCACGGAGGCGTACATAAATCTGCTGATCGGCAACTGGAGGAGGAGGTGGCCCAGCAGCAACAAACTTTTCCCAGCGAGTTTCCGCACCGTTTGCTTTGGTTGCATTCTTAAAGTTTTGCGCGGCACGTTGTTTCATGATTTTCATGTGATGAAACAAACGACGCTCTTCTTCGTTCCAACGCTTCAAATCGTCGCCCAGCAGTTCTTGGCGTTTTGCACGTGCTTCTGGGAACGTCTTATACGACCCACCATGCACCCAACAACCCGAACCTTCAATGACCACGACTTTGGTTGAACACTCTTCAAGTAATGTGCGGTCGTGACTCACCATCAAGATGGTGGACTTGCACGATTTGATCTGCTCTTCAAGCCATTTGCGGGTAGGGATGTCGAGGTAGTTGTCTGGTTCGTCCAGAAGCAACACATCAGCTCCGCTCGTGAGCAATAGGTCGAGTACCAGGCGTTTACGCTCGCCACCAGAAAGTTCGGAAACAAGACGGACCGAGAAATCGTCAACAGGTGTCTTTACGCTGCGTTGTGCAGATGCTTGCCACTTTGCTTCCAAGTCATAACCGCCAAGGTCGCCCCAGTCAGCGAGTGCATTGGCGTACCCCATACCGTCGTCGTCTCCACTGCCAAGAGCTTTCTCTGCAGCGACTAACGCGCGTCCAGCATTTCGCAAATTCTTTGGAGCAACTTCAATCAACATTTCGCGCAAGGTGTCGTTAGGTCGAGACATTCCTACGTCTTGTGTCATGTTCAACATGGTTCCGCCAATAGCGAACTCGCCACCATCGGCTTCAATTTCTTGAGTAAGAATTCGCAGGATGGTGCTCTTGCCAACGCCGTTGGCGCCAACGATTGCTGCGTGTTCGCCAGGGGAAACTTTGAAGCTCACATCAAAAAACAATTGATCCGCGCCTGGTGGGCCGTATTCAAGTTCGCTTACTACGATGCTGCTCACCCGAAAGAGTCTGTCGGAGAAATGGCTCAGTTACGCTGTGAAATGTGAATAATAAACGCGCATTTGGTCTATTGCAGGTGACCAACGCGGTGTCGGGAATTTCAAATGGCGTGGTCATGATCACCGTGCCATGGATTGTGCTTGAACTCACGGGATCGGCAGCAAAAGCGGGGTTATTGGCCGCGTTATCCAGCCTGCCCGGAATTTTCGTTTCGCCAGTTGTTGGGGGATTAATCGACAGATTTGGTCGCCGAGCCATTTCTATGTTTTCCGATGTCATGTCGATGATTTCGGTATTGATGTTTTTGGTGATTAATGCCGTTGGTGATTTGACATACTCGTGGATTTTAATAATTGCCGTACTTGGAGCATGTTTCGACCCTGCCGGATACACGGCTCGCAAGGCGCTTATTCCCAATGCCGCGACTGCTTCGGGAATTGAAATTGACTCGGCAAACGGCCGGCACGAAGGAATTTTTGCAATTGGTTGGATGGTTGGTCCAGCAATTGGCTCTGCATGCATCAAATGGAGCGGACCGATGCTTGCATTCGCTGTCACAGCAGTCATGTTTGCTGCAGCCACAATTGCAGTGTCGCTCATGCATGTGGATGATGAACATGGAAAAACAGTGGCGCATCACGAAGATGGACATGAGTCATTCTTCGCATCATTGCGCGAGGGCTTCCATGCACTGACGCGAGACAAGCCGCTGTTTGCTCTAGCAATTGGCTTCATGTTTTTGTCGGGTTTGTATATGCCTATTGACACGGTAATTTTCCCAACGTATTTTGAGTCCATAAATAATGCGACTGGACTAGGTGCGTTGTTTGCATCCCTCGCCGCAGGAATGGTGATCGGCTCGTTTGCGTATGGGCGACTTGCCGCAAGGTTTTCAGCCAGCGCATTGCTGCGCATTGTGATGATTGTGTCTACGGCATCACTCATGCCAATGGTGATTTTGCCACCAACATGGTTATTTGTTGTACTCGGATTCTTCGCCGGGCTTTCGTGGGGGCCGTTCAACCCGCTGTGGAACTCCATTGTGCAAAAGCGAGTTCAGCCAGAGTTGCAAGGTCGTGTGTATGGATTGCAGATGTCGCTGTTGTATGCCGCACCACCACTTGGGCAACTCATTGTTGGAGCATCCGTTGACCATTTCGGTCTGCAGTCAACATTTGTTGTGGTGATGGCGGTATTCGGGCTGGTGGGGTTTACCTTCGCTGCTACTCCAATATTGCGCAAGCTTTAGAGTGAAGGTATGCCACTTCACCCTCAAGCACAAGCAGTAGCCGACTTTTACGCAGCGGTGCGTACCGTACCGTTTGAGTCTCTTGGAATTGATGAAGCGCGAGCAACCTATGCTGCGGGTAATCCAGTTGGCACCGAAGAGGTGTATGAAATTCGAGATGTACTAGCGGGGACTATTCCATGTCGCTTGTATAAACCATCTTCACGAAATGATCTTGGACTGCTGGTGTTTTTCCACGGCGGTGGATGGACGATTGGTGATTTGAATACTCACGACGCAGTGTGTCGTTCATTGGCAAATAAGTCAGGTCACGCAATTCTTGCCGTGGACTACCGACTGGCTCCAGAACACGTTTATCCGGCCGCTTACGATGACTGCGTTACCGCAGTGAAATGGGCACATGACAACGCGGC